>NZ_AKJD01000253.1 GCF_000282515.1 Pseudomonas sp. GM80 | reverse complement strand
GATCTTTTGATCTTGATCTTCACAAAGCAAAATCAAAAGATCGCAGCCTGCGGCAGCTCCTACGGTCAGATTGGCTGCAACTTCTGTTCGAAAACGGCCACCCCATTCAAATCCCGCAACACCACGCTCATCTCCCCGCTCTGCCCTTCGATATTCACCTCGCCAAAAAACTGAAACCCGGCAAACGGTGATGCGTTCTGCACCGGTGGCGCTTTCTCGAATACCACCTCAGGGCCAAAGGTTTTATCCAGCGGATTAGGCCCAAAGCTCCCGGCATTCAACGGCCCCGCAACAAACTCCCAGAACGGCTCGAAATCCTGAAACGCCGCACGATCCGGGTGATAGTGATGCGCCGCGCAGTAATGCACGTCGGCGGTGAGGAAGACGAAATTGCGTACCTGCTGCGCACGCAGGTAGCCGAGCAATTCGGCGATTTCCACCTCGCGCCCCTGCGCCGATCCCGGGTCACCGTTAGCTACCGCTTCCCAGCGCGCCACACCCGGGCTGACCTCGCCATCCGGCACACCCAAACCGATCGGCATGTCGGCGGCAATCACCTTCCACTGGGCTTTGGATTTCTTCAAGCCGCGCTTGAGCCAGTCCAGTTGCTCACGCCCAAGGAACGGTTTAGCGGCGCCAAGGTTGTCGTCATTGGCGCCGCGATAACTGCGCATGTCGAGCACGAACACATCGAGCATCGGCCCGTAACTGAGCTTGCGATAAATCCGTCCGCCACCGTCGGCGGCCTGCAGGCGCATCGGTGAATATTCCAGCCAGGCTTTTCGCGCGCGACCGACCAGGGTGTGGATATCTTTCTCCTGATAACGCTCGTCGAGCTGCTTGCCCGGCGACCAGTTGTTGACCACTTCATGGTCGTCCCACTGCCAGATCTGCGGCACTTCGGCGTTGAAGCGGCGGATGTTTTCGTCCATCAGGTTGTAGCGAAAGTTGCCGCGATAATCGTCGAGGGTTTGCGCGACTTTGCTCTTGGCTTCGGTGGTGAGGTTGCGCCAGATGCGCCCGCCTTCGGTGGTGAGTTGCGCGGGCACCGGGCCATCGGCGTAGATGGTGTCGCCGCTGTGGATAAAGAAGTCCGGCAGGCGCAGACGCATGGCTTCGTAGATGCGCATGCCGCCAATGTCCGGGTTGATCCCAAAGCCTTGGCCGACGGTGTCGCCGCTCCAGACGAAACGAATATTGCGCCGCGCCATCGGTGCGCTGCGCAGGTGGCCCAGCCACGGTTCGCTGGCGACGCCGGTGCGGGCGTCCTTGAAATACACGCGATAGAAAATCGCCTGATCGGCGGGCAGTCCGGTGAGCTCAACGCGGGCGGTAAAGTCGCTGCGGGCATCGGCAAGCGCCGAGACCAACCGACGCGGGTTGCGAAACTGGCTGCGGGTGTCCCACTCGACCACCATCCTCGCCGGGCGATCGCTGCGACTCCAGATCATCGCGCGATCGCCTTGCAGGTCGCCGGACTGCACGCCATCGGTCAGTTGCGGCCGATCCTTGACCGAAGCAATCACCGCCGGCGCCAGCCCCGGCAGCAGCAGCCCGGCGCCAATCCCTTGCACGACACGCCGACGACCAGGATTGAAATCGCTCATGCTGTTCTCCCTGAGAAAAGGAAAACTTAAGCACGACATCATGAAACACACATGACACCAGACACACCGCAGAACCCATTGTAGGAGTGAGCCTGCTCGCGATATCGGTATATCTGCCAACATTCATGTCACTGACAGACCGCTATCGCGAGCAGGCTCACTCCTACAAAGGTTTTGTGGTGTCGGTTAAGCCTTGGCGGGTTCCAGGGCCAGCTCGACGGCTTCGGGGCGTTTGACTGTGGCGTAGACGACGGCGGTCAACAAACTACCGGCGACAATCGCCAGCAGATACAACAGCGCATGATTGATCGCATTCGGAATCGCCAACACAAACAACCCGCCGTGCGGCGCCATCAGTTTGCAGCCGAAATACATCGACAACGCACCGGTCAGCGCACCGCCGGCAATGCTCGCCGGGATCACCCGCAACGGGTCTTTCGCGGCAAACGGAATCGCCCCTTCGGAGATAAAGCACAGCCCCAATACCAGCGCCGCTTTACCCGCCTCGCGCTCGGTCTGGGCGAACTTGCGTCGGGCAATAAACGTGGCGATACCCAAGCCAATCGGCGGCACCATCCCCGCTGCCATCGTCGCCGCCATCGGTGCATAACTCTGCGACGCCAGCAGCCCCACCGAAAACGCATACGCGGCTTTGTTGATCGGCCCGCCGAGGTCGACGCACATCATGCCGCCAAGCACCACGCCGAGCAGGATCGCGTTGGTGGTGCCCATGCTGTCGAGAAAATTGGTCAGCGCCAACAGCATCCCGGCGACCGGTTTGCCGACCACGTAAATCATCACCAGCCCGGTAAACAAACTAGCGAACAACGGAATGATCAGAATCGGTTTCAGCGCTTCAAGACTTTGCGGCAACGCGACATAACGGCTGATCGCCTTCGCCGCATAACCGGCGATAAAACCGGCGACGATGCCACCGATAAACCCGGCGCCCAAGGTGCTCGCCAGCAAGCCACCAATCATCCCCGGCGCCAGGCCCGGACGGTCGGCAATCGAATAAGCGATGTAACCCGCCAGTAACGGCACCATCAGTTTGAACGCGGTCTCGCCACCGATCTGCATCAGCGCCGCCGCCAGCGTGCCTTCTTCCTTGAACGCGGTGATGCCGAACACGAACGACAGCGCGATCATCAAACCGCCCGCCACGACCATCGGCAGCATGAACGAAACGCCAGTCAGCAGGTGTTTGTAGACGCCGGTTTTCTCTTGCCTGGCTGGTGCTTTGCCGTCAGCCGCCGCGCTTTCCACAACAGCTTCGGCCAAGGCTTTTTTCAGCGTCGCTTCGGACTGCTTCAACGCAATGCCAGTGCCGCAACGATAGATCTTCTTACCAGCGAAACGCTCGGTAGCGACTTCGATATCCGCCGCCAGCAACACCACATCCGCTGCGGCAATCGCCGCTGCGCTCAACGGGGTTTTCGCGCCCACCGAGCCTTGGGTTTCGACTTGCAAGTCATAGCCCAGACGCTTGGCGGTTTGCTGCAAGGCTTCGGCGGCCATGAAGGTGTGAGCAACACCAGTCGGGCACGCGGTGATGGCGACGATGCGAGGGGCACGCGACGCATCAGCAACCGGTTCAGCCTCGCTGGCAACGTAGACAGATGCCTCTTCTGCACCACGTCGCAGTACCGCTTCAACATCCTGCAACGCCTGCGCCGGGGCAATCTGGAAGACCCGCTTGCCGACAAAACGCGTCATGTCGACCGCACCCGTTGCGACCAACAAAACCCACTCCGCCGCGGCAATCGTCGCCGCCGACAATTCGCGTTCCGGGTGCGCCGCATCGACCACTTCCACGCTGGTGCTCCAGCCCTGACGCTGCGCCGCCGCATCGAGCAATCGCGCGCACAGCACACTGGTGACCATCCCGTTCGGGCAAGCCGTAACAATGGCTAATTTCATGACAAACCCTCTTATTGTTCTGTCAGGGGGCGCACGCGCACGCCCTGTTCGAGCTGCGCCAATTGCGCGGCGTCGTTGATGCCGAAACCGATCTGGGTCACCGCCATCGCCGCAATCGCGGTGGCCGTGCGCAGGGTTTGTTCAGGCGTGTCGGCGCTGAGCAAACCGTGGAGCATGCCGGCCAGCAATGAATCACCGGCACCGACCGTGCTGGCAACGCTGACCTTCGGCGGCGTGGCGTGCAATGCCGAGCCGACGCTGAACCAGTTCACGCCATCAGCGCCGTGAGAAATCACCACGTGCTCGATGCCTTGCGCGTGCAATTGCGCCGCTGCTTGCGCTTCGGCGGCGTGAGAAACCACCTCGCAACCGAGCGCATCGGCGAGTTCTTCGGTATTGGGTTTGATCAGCCATGGACTGGCTTTCAACGCTTCGCGCAACGCTTCGCCGCTGGAGTCGAGGGCGACTTTCAAGCCGAGCTGATTGAGCCGTTCGATCAGTTCACGCAACCACTGCGCGGTCACGCCACGCGGCAAACTGCCGGCGACAACAACCGCGTCATGACCCGGTGCGATCTGCACCAAACGATCGAGCAACGCCTGCTGCGCGACGGCATCGACCACCGGCCCCGGGCCGTTGATGTCGGTGATCCGTCCATCCTGTTCAGCGACTTTGATATTGCTGCGCGTCTCACCCGGCACGCGAATAAACGCATCGACAAAACCGCGCTTGGCGAACAGGGTTTCGAACGCTTGCAGGTTGTCTTCGCCGAGAAAGCCACTGACCGTCAGTTGATGACCGAGGTCGGCGAGCACCTGCGCGACGTTCACGCCCTTGCCCGCAGCGTGGGTGTGCATCTCGTCGCTGCGGTTGACCTGACCGGCGTCCAGCCGTGGCAACTCAACGGTGAGGTCGAGCGCCGGGTTGAGGGTCAGGGTAAGAATCTTGGCCATTACAGGGCCTCCACTAATGCGCGCACTTCGTTGGCGCTGCCCACGGCCAGGGCGTGTTGAGCAAGGGTTTGTGCCTGAGTCAGACTGAGTTCGCGGATGCGTGCCTTGACTTCGGCAATGCTGCGCCCGGACACGCTGAGTTCATCGACACCGAGGCCAACCAGCACCGGCACCGCCAGCGGATCCGCCGCCAGCTCACCGCAGACGCCGACCCATTTGCCATGGGCATGGGCCGCACGCACGGTGATGTCGATCAGTTGCAGTACCGCCGGGTGCAAGCCGTCCGCCTGCGCCGACAGGGTCGGGTGACCACGGTCGATGGCCAGGGTGTATTGCGTGAGATCGTTGGTGCCGACGCTGAAGAAGTCGACTTCCTTGGCCAGCACCGGCGCCAGCAATGCGGCGGACGGCACTTCGATCATGATCCCCAGTTGCAGATCGGCGACCGGGATTTCCAGGCGCAGACGTTCGGTCATGTCGCGGGCCTGACGCCATTCTTCAACGCTGCCGACCATCGGGAACATGATCCGCAACGGACGGTTATCCGCCGACCGCAGCAAGGCGCGCAGTTGCGCTTCCATGATCTGCGGACGTTGCAAGGTCAGGCGAATGCCGCGCACGCCGAGGAACGGATTTTCTTCTTTGGCGATCGGCCAATACGGCAGCGGTTTGTCGCCGCCGACGTCCAGCGTGCGCACCACCAACGGCCGCCCGGCGAGGCCATCGAGCACACGGCGGTATTCAGCTTCTTGCGTGGCCTCGTCCGGCGCTTGCGGGTGGGCCATGAAAATCAGTTCGGTGCGCAGCAGACCAATGCCTTCGGCGCCCTGCTCCACCGCGCTGATCACGCCAGCGCTTTCGCCGATGTTGGCGAACACTTCGACGGCGTGGCCGTCGGTGGTGTGTGCCGGTTGGTGGCGTTGTTCGGCGGCAATCTTCAGGCGTTGCTCGCGGGTGTCGCGTTCTTCGGTGGCGCGTTGCAGGGTCGCCGCATCGGCGTCGACGTGCAGGCGACCGCGTTGACCGTCGAGCAGCAACGGTGTGCCCGGCGCCAGCAACAACACCGCTGCGCCAGCGCCGACCAGCGCCGGAATCCCGAGGGCTCGCGCTACGATGGCACTGTGCGCGGTGGCGCCGCCGCGTGCGGTGAGAATCCCCGCCACGCGCGCCGGGTCCAGCCGCGCGACGTCGGACGGGCCGACCTCATCCATCACCAGAATGTAAGGTTGCTCGGGTTCGCTCGCGGTCTGCACGCCACACAGTTGCGCCAGCACGCGGCGACCAATGTCACGCAAGTCCGCCGCACGCTCGGCGAGCAACGCGTCCTGCAGCGATTCCTGTTGTTTCGCCGCCGCTTCGATCACTGCCATCCACGCCGCTTCGGCGCTCTCGCCTTGCTTGAGGCGGGTGTCGACTTCGTCGGTGAGTTCCGGGTCGTCGAGCATCTCCTGATGGGTGATGAAGATCTCGCGGATGGCTTTGGCTTTGCTGCGTTCGATCAGGCCCTGAATGTCGCTGCGCACGTCGCTGAGCGCTTGCTTGAGGCGCTCGCGTTCGATGGCGGCGGACTCGCCCCGCATTGGGTAATCGATGGTTTGTTGTACTTGAATATGCGCCGGGCCGATGGCGATGCCGGGCGCGGCGGGGATGGCTTGCAACTGAGTGCCGGACGCCGGGGCAATCACCACTTCGGCGATGTCGGCAAAGACTTCGCGTTGCTCGCTGATGGCGGGCAGCGGCTCGACTTCTTCGCCGAGGCCTTCTTCGATAGCAGCGAGCAACGCCGGCAAGGCGTCGGCAGCGATGCTCGGCTCGGCGATCAGCTCCAGCACCTGACCGCGACGGGCGCCGAGGCTGAGCAGTTTGCTCAAACTCTTCACCGACACGGCGCTGTCTTGGCCGTCGACAATGCGCACACGAATCTCGCCATCAAAACTCTTCGCCAGTTGCGCGAGAATCTTCGCCGGGCGCGCGTGCAAACCATGGGCGTTGGCCAGCGCAATGCGTGCGCTCGGCCAGTCGGCAGGCAGTTCACCGCCGAGCACTTCAAGGACTTTGCGGCTGCTGGTGGCGCGGCCCAATTCATGGCCTCGACCTTCGATCAGCAACGCACACAGACGCTCAAGCAATGCTTGGTGCGCTTCGCCAAGGCTGGCCAGACAGAACAAACCACTGAGCGGCTGGCCGAGGTAGCGCATCGGTTTGTCCGGGGTAACGAACGCCAAGCCCGGGCGTTTCACGGTTTGTTCGCTGTGCAACCACCACAAGCCATCGCCCAGCGGCAGCGCTTCGACCTGTTGCAGCACCGCCGAGAAACCGTTGCTCACACAATCAGCCTGACGCAGCAGACGCGCGCCTCGCCAGACCAGTTCTTCGAAATCGTCAGCCGACACGCCGAGGCCGATCATCTGCGCATCCAGCGCCAGCTCTTGCGGCGCGCCTTGCAGCAGCTTCAGCAGCGCTTCCGGAGAACTGGCGCGACGCAGAGCCTGGCCCAGATCGGTCTCGCCGAGGGCGCGGGTCAGCAGTTGCAGCAAGCGCAGGTGCTCGTCGGATTTGGCGGCGATGCCGATCGCCAGATAGACGATCTGGCCATCGCCCCAGTCCACGCCCTCGGGGAACTGCATCAGGCGCACGCCGGTGGCGAACACCTGATCGCGGGTTTCCGGGGTGCCGTGAGGGATGGCAATACCTTGACCGAGAAAGGTCGAGCCCTGGGCTTCCCGGGCCTGCAAGCCGGCGAGGTAGCCGTCGGCGACCAGACCATCGGCCACCAGGTGATTGGCCAGCAATTGCAGGGCGGCGGGTTTATCCACGGCCGATTGGCCCATGGATATCTGCTCTATAGTGAGCTCGAGCATGCGATCTCCTTTTTGGCATCGGATGACGCCAGGTATTGTTTTGAATGGTTGCAGCTTAGGCGCTCTGCCGCTTTGCTTTTCAGCGGCAGATTTGGCGGTTTCACGGCAGCACCGGCCAAGGGCGTCTAAAACGTAGAAAATACGCTTGCTGAAACGTTTAATCTAGATTGATCGGCACGTTACTCGATAATGTCCCATCCTTGAAGTCCAACTTGTCGGATGCGTTGCGACAATAGTCGCCTGCCCTAATCGGGTAGGATTGGCGAAAATGTTGCGGCAAGCTCGCAAAAACAAGGAAATCCCGGGTTGAAACTCAGTGATATCGCGCGGTTGGCCGGAGTGTCCGTGACCACCGCCAGCTACGTCATCAACGGCAAGGCCGAACAGCAACGCATCAGCACTGCGACCGTCGAGCGGGTGCGGGCGGTGGTCGACCTGCACGGCTTCACGCCAAACCCTCAAGCGGCCGGGCTGCGCAGCCGCCACACGCGCACGCTGGGCTTTATTCTGCCGGATCTGGAAAACCCCAGTTACGCGCGGATCGCCAAACTGCTGGAGCAAGGTGCGCGGGCACGCGGCTATCAGTTGTTGATCGCCAGTTCCGACGATGCGCCGGACAGCGAGCGGCAACTGCTGCAACTGTTCCGCGCGCGCCGTTGCGATGCGCTGATCGTCGCCAGTTGCCTGCCCGCCGGCGATGACAGTTACCGCCAGTTGCAGGCCAAGGGCACGCCGATCATTGCCATCGACCGGGTCATGGAGCCCGAGCATTTCTGCTCGGTGATCAGTGACGACCGCGAGGCGAGTCAGCACCTGACGCAAAGCCTGCTCGAACCGCAGCTCAAGCAAATCGTGCTGCTCGGCGCGCGTCCGGAACTGAGCATCAGCCAGGAACGTGCCGCCGGCTTCAAACAGGCCCTTGTCGACTTCAAAGGCGAAGTGCTGGTCGAGCACGCAGAATCTTTCAGCCGCGAGTGCGGCAAGCAGTTGATGGAAGAACTCCTGCAACGCCTGGGGCATTTGCCCGACGCCTTGGTAACGACTTCCTACGTGCTGTTGCAGGGCGTGTTCGATGCGCTGCATGACTTCCCGCTGAAATCGCGGCCGCTGCGCCTCGGCACATTCGGTGATACGCAGTTGCTCGATTTCCTGCCGCTGCCCGTCAACGCCATGGCCCAGCAGCACCAGTTGATTGCCGACAAGGCGCTGGAACTGGCGCTGGCGGCCGTCGAGCAGTCGCAATACAAGCCCGGCGTGCAGGCCATTGCGCGGACCTTCAAGCAGCGTATTCACCGAGACTGAACCGTGGAGCTGATCGACAGCCACACCCACCTCGATTTTCCCGACTTCGACGCCGATCGCCCGGCGTTGCTGGCCGAAAGCCGCGCACTCGGGGTGCGGCGGATGGTGGTGTTGGGTGTATACGAGGGTAATTGGCAACGGGTGTGGGATCTGGTGCGCAGCGATGTCGATTTGTACGCGGCGTTTGGCTTGCATCCGGTTTATCTCGACCAGCATCGCCCGGAAGATTTGTCGGCGCTGGGTGACTGGCTGACCCGGCTGCGCGGTCATCGACAGCTGTGTGCGGTGGGCGAAATCGGTCTGGATTACTTCATCGAAACGCTGGATCGCGAGCGCCAACAGTCACTGTTCGAAGCACAGCTGCAATTGGCTGCGGACTTTGCATTGCCGGCGCTGATCCATGTGCGCCGCAGCCACGCCGCGGTGATCGCCACGCTCAAGCGCTTCAAGCTTGAACGCGCGGGGATCATCCACGCCTTTGCCGGCAGCCGTGAAGAGGCGCGGGAGTACATCAAACTAGGTTTCAAACTGGGTCTGGGCGGCGCGCCGACGTGGCCGCAGGCGTTGCGCATGCATCGGGTATTGGCGGAGTTGCCGCTGGAATCGATCGTACTGGAAACCGATTCACCGGACATGGCGCCGGCGATGTTCCCAGGTGTCCGCAATACACCGGCGCACTTGCCGGCGATTTGCGCGGCGTTGGCTGAATTGATGAAAATCACCCCGCAACAACTCGCCGCCGCCAGCACCGCCAACAGCTGCGAAGTGTTTGGCTGGTAACACATCTCCCTGTTGAAACAAAACCTTGTGGTGAGGGGATTTATCCCCGTTCGGCTGCGCAGCAGTCGCAAATTCTTTCACCCGGTGTATCAGATAGATACTCGATCACAGATTTTGGGGCTGCTTCGCAGCCCAGCGGGGATAAATCCCCTCGCCACAAAGGTTCGCACAAGGTTTTAAGATACGACTCAGACGCGGAAGGCGCTGATCAGTTGTTTGAGTTCGACGACCTGGGCGGACAGCGCGCGGCTGGCATCTTCGGTCTGGTGCGCGCCGTGGGCGGTGCGCTCGCCGGCGCGGTTGATCTCGACGATGTTCTGGTCGATGTCATGGGCCACAGCCGTCTGCTGTTCCACTGCCGCCGCAATCTGCTGGTTCTGATCGACGATCATGCCCACAGCGCCAAGGATGTTTTCCAGCGCCTGCTGGACTTTTTCCGACTGCCCGACCGTGCCGCTAGCCATTTGATGGCTGACCCCCATGGCCTTCACCGCCGCGCCGACCCCACCATGCAGTTTGGCAATCATCTGCTCAATCTCTTCGGTGGACTGCTGGGTGCGTTTGGCCAGCGTGCGCACTTCGTCCGCGACCACGGCAAAACCACGGCCCTGCTCCCCGGCGCGAGCCGCTTCGATCGCAGCGTTGAGCGCCAGCAGATTGGTCTGTTCGGCGATGCTTTTGATCACTTCAAGTACCCGGCTGATCGACTGGCTGTCACTGGCCAATTGGTTGATCACCCGCACCGACTGGTCAATTTCGCTGGCCAGCGCGGCAATGCTGCCCTGCTGAGACTCGACCAGACCACGGCCACTGATGGTTTCATCATTGACGCTGTGGGCGCTGCTCACGGCTGCGGCGGCACTGCGCGCGACTTCCAGTGAGGTCGCCGACATCTGGTTCATCGCCGTCGCCACTTGTTCAATCTGCGTGCGTTGCCCGGCGACCGCCTGATTGCTCTGCGCCGAGACGTTTTCGACCTGTCCGGCTTGCCGCTCGACCTCACCAACGGTGTGGCCGACACGTTCGATCAAGTCGTGAATCTTCTTCACGGTGCCATTGAACACTTCGCCCAACTCGCCAAGTTCATCGCGGCTGTGAGCAACAAAGTTGACCGTCATGTCCCCCGCCGCGACCTTGTCCATCATCGCGCCGAGGCGCTTGAGCGTGGTGCGGGTCGAGGCGTAGAAACCGCCATAGAGATAGAAAATCAGCACAAACACCACCGACAACGCCACCGCCTGCAAAACCATGTGCGTGCGGTTATGCGCCAGACGTTGTTGCAGTTGAGTGTCGAGAAATTTCAGCGAGGCTTCGTTAAGCGCATAGGTCTTGTCCATCAGCGCGGTGACCTGATCGTAAAACCCCTGCCACGGCGCATCGAGGGTGTCAGCCATCACCACCTGTTCTTCGAACAGTTCGCTGGCCTGCTTCAGCGAGGCCCTGCTGTCGTCGGCCTGGGCGCTGAGGGTGTCACGCGCAGCTTTGCTGGAGCCGAGGGCGTCCTGCAGCTTCAAGCCGTACTCGGCCTGGAGTTTTTCAATCTTCCCCAGCAACTCATCGAAACGCGTGCTGGAGGCACTGTTGAGAAAACCCTGTGCCAGCGAATACGAGCCTATCGCCCGACCTTCGCCGAGGGTTTGGGTAATGCCTGGCGTGATCAGGGTAACCAGCTCGCTCAACTGGCGGATGTCACCCTGGTTGTCACGGCTCAGGCCGGCCTGGCTGGTGATGATCTGGCTGAAGATCTGCGCACTGCTGAGCAGCTTGCCGATCAACGCACTTTTGCTTTGTAGCGAGTTTTCCGCTTGCTGGGCCTTGAACGCGGCGATCATTTCATCGCGCTTGCCGTCGAACACCTTGATCTGCTCGGGATCGTCGGTCATCGCCGTCAGCCCTTGCAGACGCGCCAGCACGTTTTGCTCAAGGGTACTGATCTTGGCTTCGACAGTGCCGGCCTTGCCGGATTGGCCGAGGGTGACGTTGATCTGCACCAGATTGTTCAGGGTCTCCAGATCCCGGCGCAGGGTCAGGCTGCTGCCGAGCAGATCGAGACTTTGCAACTCGACCCGAGTGCCCTGGAATTCACGGTAGGAATCGCGCACCAGATAGAAATTGGTCACCAGCATCGGCACCAGGAACAGCACGCTGATCAAGCTGAACTTCATGCCGAAGCTCAGACGGTTCATCAGCGAGACGGCGGGATAGAGCAAGCTCTTCACTGGAAGTCTCCCTTGGTTTTTCTTGTTTTTATTGGCAGGCGCGGGGCGACAGCAGATAGCCACTATCGGGCGCCATCACTGTATAGCGCAAATCGGCGGGAGGTTTTGTAACTTAAGGTTAACGGTGCGAGGACAATACAAAACCATTGTGGCGAGGGGATTTATCCCCGATGGGGCGCGAAGCGGCCCCAATAGCTGAACAGGCGTTGTATCTGATAAATCGTGGAGGATGGTTTTGGGGCTGCTGCGCAGCCCATCGGGGATAAATCCCCTCGCCACAAAGGAGTTCGCTTTAGTTGGTTAGTGAATCAGGACTGTCCACATAGGAGTTCGCCCCAACTGGCTAGTGGATCAGAACAGTCCACAGGGCAAACCCGGCATACCACAGCACCGCCGCACGCAGCAGCAGTTCCCACAGGCTGTCGAGGGTGGTGATGCCTTCCGGCCCAACCACCGGCGGCGGGATCTCGCCCGCGACCAAACCGACCTTGTTGATCAGTTGTGCGGCGCTGATGTTCCAGTTCAGCAGCTCATGCAGCATGACCCGGCCAACCGCGACGAAGTTGCCGACCAAGGCAAAACTCGCCGCCAGCAGACGTACCGGCACCCAGTCGAAGGCGTGGCGCAGTTGCGCGGCACGTTCAACCAGCGCCGGGTTCTTGCCGTGCTCCTCGGCCAGCGCCAGCAAGCGATAGGCCAATGCGGCCACCGGACCGAGCAGGAAATACCAGAAAATCACTGCGAAGAAGCTTTGATAGGCCTCCCACAACAAATGCCCCTGCACGCGATCAAGCAATTGCTCGCCGCTGTCGGCGCAAATATTCAGATCGCGCTTGGCCACATGGGCCGCCGCCTGCAGGTCCTCACGGCGCCAGGCATCACGAAACGGGCCGAGGCCGCCGAGCAGATCGCCGCGCCCCAGACTGTAAATCACCACCAGCAAATGCACCGGCAACGCCAACAGGCCATAAGCCACCGGCTCCAGCACCACCAACAACAGCGCCAACAATGCCACCGGCAACAGCACCAGAATCGTCAGCACCAGCCAGGGTTGTTTCGCCAACCGCTGACTGCTTTCGAGTTTGTTCAGTTCGCGGATCCATCCGCCATCGCGTTGAAGCCGATGGCGCAGGGCCGAAAACTTCTCGATCCAGACCGCCAGCAGTAACACCAGAAAACTCATTGTCCTTCCTCTTGTGCCAGGGCTGCGCGGTAACGCGCCCAGTCGAATGCCGGGCCAGGATCGGTCTTACGCCCGGGTGCTATGTCGCTGTGCCCACAAATGCGGGCGCCGGTGATGGCCGGAAATGCTGCTTGCAACTGCTGGGTCAGCGTCGTCAACGCCTGATACTGCGCGTCGGTGAACGGTAGATCATCGGTACCTTCGAGCTCGATGCCCACGGAAAAATCGTTACAGGTTTCGCGGCCGTCGAAAATCGACACGCCCGCATGCCACGCCCGCTCAAGACAGGAGACAAACTGGGTGACCTTGCCGTCACGTTCGATCAGAAAGTGCGCGGAGACGCGCAAGTCGGCGATCCCGGCAAAGTACGGATGTTCAGTGACATCCAGACGATTCTGGAAAAATTCCTGCACCTTGCCGGTGGCGAACTGCGCCGGTGGCAGGCTGATGTTGTGGATGACCAACAGGGAGACTTCGCCCGCAGGACGCTCATTGAAGTTGGGCGATGGGCAGACCTGCACCCCGTGACACCACCCGCTAGCGGGATCCAACTGCATACCGATTCCTTCAACGCCGACTGTGTTGGCGCCCAGTATGCCGTGATCGGCCCCCGGCGCGCGATCACTTGGCGCGATTGAGTCGCCGCAGATTACCCAGCACCGACTCCAGCGCCCGGTCGAACAGCAAGGTATTGTCCAGCGCGCGCACTGCGCCGCGACGAAATTCCAGGGCGAGCCCGGTGCGACTGCGCTCGCGCACTTTCATCCCGGTGCGATCGACAAAGACGTATTTGCCCGTGGCCTCGATGATGGCAGCCAGTTTGCAGCGCAAGCTGTGTTCATCGTCTTCCTGAAACGCCACCCAACTGCCAAGGCGCAACTGATCGACCTGGCGCAGACCCGCGTCGTCATGGGGCAAACGGACCGAGGTCAGCTCCAGCGAGCCCTCGTCGGCGGCCTGCAAAACGATCTGCTGCGACACCTCGACCATCATCGCGGCCTGATCCGTCTCGGCAGAACGCTCCAGCACCCGCACATGCAGGGCTTCGAGTTCGCTGAAAAATTCGCTGGTCGCGAACGGATCGAACGCCGAACTGCTCAGGCCATCGCGCAGTGACTTGAGCAACCCCGGCACCAAGGCCAGCAGGCGCAGGCTCGACTCGGCGTGGTCATGGCGCTGCACACTCCAGATCAGTTGTTCCATGGTCTGCACATCGGCCTGCCACTCGGCGGACTGATCGCCATGTTTGAGGCAGGTCAGCAGCAGCACTTTGCTCCAGGCATTCTGGACGAAGGTCACCACCGCTGGCGGCAGGACTTTACCCAGCAAGGCCTGATTCAACGCCTGCTCGACCCGGCGCCGGGCCAACTCGGTTTTTGCGCGTCCCTCTTCGGCATCGCGCAAACGCTGCTCAAGCAATTCACTGCGGCGGCGTTCATCGCTGGTGAATGCGAGGAAGTCGGCGAGCAACTCGGAAAAAATCGCCGGGTCATCGACAAAATCGGTCAGCAGGCGTTGCACCACTTGTTCGATGCGCACATACAAACTGTCGCGCGCCTCACTGTCGCAATCGCCCCAGCCCATGGCCGCCTCGGCAATTTCGTTGAGCAGGCGCCGCGCCGGATGACTGCTGCGGCTGAAAAAGCTTTTGTCGAGCACCGCGACCTTGAGCATCGGAATCTGCAAACGGGCGATCAGCGCCTTCAGCGAATCCGGCACGTTGCGATCGTCGAGAATGCAATCGAAGACCATGGCGATCAGGTTGATCACATCTTCATCTGCCCCGCCGACAATCCGCGACTTGCCGCTTCTGACGCTGACCCGCGTCAGCAGTTGTTCCAGCTGATTGCGCAGATCGAAGTCGTCCTGCGCGGCGAGTGCGGGCACGTATTGCTGCAAATGCGAAAGCAGACGCAGCAAATCGCGCGTGGTGATCGGTTGGGTGGCGCCGCTTGGCTCCAGCGTCGGAGCAACGCTGCCGCGCACATGCAACAGCAACTCCTGCAGTGCGGCGAAGACCTCCTGCACGCTTTCGTCAGCGGGCGTCGGCTCGTGACTTTCTTCGCTGTAGACGCTGGCAGCCGCGCGATCAATGGCGCGCCGCGTCGGTGCTGGCTTCAACGCCGGAAGCACACCGGTGGCGAGCAGGAGCTGGTTGGCCTGCGCGTAAAGCTGTTCGGTGTCGGCGAGCACATAGCGCTCGAACAACTTGAGCAGGATCAGCTTGACCTTGATCTCCACCCCCAGATTGCGCCCGGCCTGCAAGAAGTACTCGCAGAGCATCGCCGGGCCGAGCGGGTTGTGCTGATCGTCGAGGGTATTGCCGAGCAAGGCGTTGAGCCGCGTGGTCAATTGATCGAGCGCGAAGCCGTCCCGCTTGAGCACACGACCGACCATGGTCTCGACCGCCACGCTGCGCTCCATGTCATCGGTGCGCGGCGCCGACTCTTCGAACATCAGCGTGCGCGGCAGCGCGTTGTGCGTGGAGTCGTATTGGGTGAGGCTGACGAAGGCCTCGAAAAACAGCTCGAGAAAGCCCCGCTCGATATTTTTGCGCTTGAGGCGCAGGTCGCGCATGGCCTCGAAAAAGATGTTCTGCTCGACATCATTCCGCGCCCGATCAGCCATTTCAAACAGCGTGTCATCGGCGTTATCAAACAGCTCCTGCAATCCATGGCGCAGCTGCTGCGCGGCCTTGTCGCGAACCTGAAGCAGAATCACAGGCAGGCGGGCGAGCGGCGAGTGATTCGCCTGATCGGTAGCGGCCTTGTGCAAAGGCACTACTTTCCCGTCGTTGTGCATCCAAGCCTCCTGAAACGGTGATTCTTCTTGGCAGAACATCGAGTGCGCAGCGGCAACACGATTCCCTGTGTAGGAGTGAGCCTGCTCGCGCTCGCGTCCTGTCTGTCAGCGCAGTAACGGTGGAACGAGCCTGATTGCAATCAGCCTCGCGCCTCTCGGCGTCATTCGGCAGATCCAGCCTTTACGTCAAAGCTATGACGTCAAATGCAAGGCGGATTATCTTGCAAAAGATGTCCCCGAATCTATAGCCGTCAGGGTTTCCCCTAGGTACCGGTACCTTGCACAGACCACGCTCGCCGGGTGTTTGCTCAAAGAAATTCGACCGGATGCAGTCAAGCACGCGAGTTCTCGCCTTGGGTTGGCCGATGCCATGCCCCTATAATCGAACCACTTTGTTTGTGGAGCCCGTTATGCCGAATCTACGTCTCGCCGATTTGACCGCCGAAATCGAAGCCAACGTGCGCCGTGCGTTACTCGAAGACGTCGGCAGCGGCGACATCACCGCGCAACTGATCCCGGCCGAACGTCTGGCCAAAGCCACCATCATCACCCGCGACGAGGCAGTCATCTGTGGCACCGCGTGGGTCGATGCGGTGTTCCGTCAGCTCGATCCGCGCGTCGCGGTGCATTGGCAAGTGGTCGATGGCGAGCGGGTCAAACCCAATCAGCCGCTGTTTCATCTGGAAGGCCCGGCGCGCTCGCTGCTGACCGGTGAGCGCAGTGCGCTGAACTTCCTGCAACTGCTATCAGGTGTGGCCACGCGCGCGCAGTACCTCGCAGACTTCGTCGGCGCTACTGACGTCAAGCTGCTCGATACCCGTAAAACCCTGCCGGGCCTGCGCCTGGCGCAGAAATACGCAGTAACCTGCGGCGGCTGCCACAACCACCGCATCGGTCTGTACGATGCCTTCCTGATCAAGGAAAACCACATCGCAGCCAGCGGCGGCATCCCGCAAGCCATTGCCGCCGCGCACAAGATCGCGCCGGGCAAACCGGTGGAAATCGAAGTGGAAAGCCTGGAAGAACTGAAGGAAGCGCTGGCGGCCGGCGCCGACATCATCATGCTCGACGAACTGAGCCTGGATGACATGCGCGAAGCCGTGCGCCTGAACGGCGGCAAGGCGAAACTGGAGGCCAGTGGTGGCATCAACGAGAGCACGCTGTTGCCAATCGCTGAAACCGGGGTGGATTACATCTCGATCGGCGCGATGACCAAGGATGTCAAAGCCGTCGATCTGTCGATGCGCTTGAGCCTCTGAGGCTTCGCGCAATAAAAAACGCCAGCCCGGTTGAGGCTGGCGTTTTTGTTTCAGACCACCAGATTGTTCATCTCGCAGTACTCATCCCACTCGACACCCAGTACTTCGGCCGCCTCTTTGTGCAGCACGAGGCGCTGCGCCTCGAACTCCTCCGGCGTGCTCGTGTACTTGAGCGTCAGCTCCCACGGCTGCAGGCCCTGAGCTTCGGCTTCGTCTTCGAAGGCCCACTGGATCTGATCTTTTTGATCATCAGGACTCAGGTCCTTGATCTCGTCCTTCAGGTCCGGTACGTCCAGAATGTACTTTTCCAGCGCTTGTTCGTGACGTTGCTCTTGAGTTAGTTCGGTCATGGCGTTCTCGTTGATCGTAAGAATGGAGGATGGATCTGGATCATCAAGGATCTCTCTGACGCGGATTTGTCCGGCCTTCGGAACCATTCGGGATCATCTGAAAACTGCTAAGCGATGCTCATGCAGGCACCGAATATAGGACGTTTGCATGACGAATTACACGGCTCTTTACATCTCTCGCACAAAAAGTTGACCTGCGGAACATAAATGCACTTTTCCAGTCATAGCGATGTGCCAGTTCGGCACTCATCTTCGCTGTTCACAAGGAAAACCAGTGATGCGCAGCTTTTCAAAAATCTCTTCTGTTGTGTCCGCTACCACGCTGTTTGCCGTTTTGGCGCTTCCCGCCACCGCGATGGCGGTTGAGCTGAGCTCCAGCAGCCCGTCCTACGGCGACAAGGTTTCGCTGATTCACAACGATTACGGCAAAGACGTGGTGATCAGAAGTGATATCAGCATCGATGAACTGAAAAAAATGCGTGACACGATCAGCGAGCAATCGCGCCAGATCGAAGACCTCAAGCGCAGCGGCGGTTCGAGCTCAAACTCCAGCAGCAGGGATATCGATGATCTGAAGAACAAGATCAAGGACCAGGATCGTGAGCTGGACACGCTCGGTCGTCAGGTCGAAGACCTCAAGCGCAACAGCGGTTCGAGCTCAAGCTCGAGCAGCAGTGAGATTTCCAATCTGAAACAGAAGATCAATGATCAGGATCGGGCTATGGATCAGCTCAAACGTACCGTCGAGGACCTGAGCCGCAAGGTGAAATAAAGAGGTTGGTGCCCGAGACAGGAATCGAACCTGCGACCTTCGCGTTACGAGTGCGCTGCTCTACCGGCTGAGCTACACGGGCGGTGGGCTAAACCTAGCACCGGTCGTGTGCTGCGGCAAATTTGTGGGTTGCCTGATGGTTATCTCTTGAAACTCCCATTTGTGGCGAGGGGATTTATCCCCGTTCGGCAGCGCAGCGGCCGTGAATCCAACACCTCGGTGTTTCAGGCAGTCCGCAGTGTCTGGTTTTACGACTGCTGCGCAGCCGAACGGGGATAAATCCCCTCGCCACAATTGCTTTATGCCAGACAAAAAAAATGCCCCGCCGTTTTCACGGCGGGGCATTTTCATTGCGCTAAAGCCTTGGGGTAATTAAACGCCCGAAGCCTTTGCAGCTGCCACGTCTTTGATGGACAGCTTGATACGGCCGCGGTTGTCCACGTCCAGTACCAGCACTTCCACTTCCTGGCCTTCTTTCAGGATGTCGGTCACTTTCTCTACGCGAGCGTCGCTCAGCATCGAGATGTGCACCAGACCGTCCTTGCCCGGCAGGATGTTGACGAATGCGCCGAAGTCGACGATGCGCTCAACCTTGCCCACGTAGATCTTGCCGATCTCGGCTTCAGCGGTGATGCCCAGAACGCGCTGACGTGCAGCTTCAGCAGCTTCCTTGGTTTCGCCGAAGATCTTGATCGAACCGTCGTCTTCGATGTCGATCGAAGCCTTGGTTTCTTCGCAGATCGCACGGATGGTCGCGCCACCTTTACCGATAACGTCACGGATCTTGTCGGTGTCGATTTTCATCGCGATCATGGTCGGAGCGTTGGCCGACAGTTCGGTACGCGACTGGCCGATGATCTGGTTCATCTGACCGAGGATGTTCAGGCGCGCTTCCAGGGCTTGGCCCAGAGCGATCTCCATGATTTCTTCGGTGATGCCTTTGATCTTGATGTCCATCTGCAGCGCGGTAACACCTTTGGCGGTACCGGCTACTTTGAAGTCCATGTCGCCCAGGTGGTCTTCGTCACCAAGGATGTCGGTCAGGACGGCGAATTTCTCGCCTTCTTTAACCAGACCCATGGCGATACCGGCAACCGGCGCCTTCATCGGCACACCAGCGTCCATCAGGGCCAGGGAAGCGCCGCAAACGGAAGCCATCGAGCTCGAACCGTTGGATTCGGTGATTTCCGAAACCACACGGATGGTGTACGGGAACACGTCAGCGGCTGGCAGCATGGCCGAAACCGAACGACGGGCCAGACGGCCGTGACCGATTTCACGACGACCAGCGCCACCCATGCGACCACACTCGCCCACCGAGAACGGAGGGAAGTTGTAGTGCAGCATGAACGGGTCTTTTTTCTCGCCTTCCAGGGTGTCCAGCAGCTGTGCGTCACGGGCAGTACCCAGAGTCGCGACAACCAGAGCCTGGGTTTCACCACGGGTGAACAGCGCCGAACCGTGAGTCTTCGGCAGAACGCCGACTTCGATGTTCAGCGGACGTACGGTTTTGGTGTCGCGACCGTCGATACGTGGCTTGCCGTTAACGATGTTTTCCCGAACGGTGCGGTATTCGATTTCGCCGAAAGCAGCTTTGACTTCGCTGGAGGAAGGCTGGCCTTCTTCACCGGACAGCTTGGCAACCACCTGATCCTTCAGCTCACCCAGGCGAGCGTAACGGTCGGCCTTGATGGTAATGGTGTAAGCCTGGGAGATCGCGTCGCCGAACTCGGCACGGATAGCGCCCAGCAGTTCGGTGGCTTCTGGCGCAGGAGCCCAGTTCCAGGTTGGCTTGGCAGCTTCAGCGGCCAGTTCTTTGACGGCGTTGATCACCACCTGGAACTCGTCGTGAGCAAACAGTACCGCGCCCAGCATCTGGTCTTCGGTCAGCTCTTTGGCTTCCGATTCAACCATCAGGACGGCGTCGGAAGTACCGGCAACGACCATGTCCAGGCTCGAAGCAGCTTGCTGCTCGTAAGTCGGGTTCAGCAGGTAACCGGTGCTTTCGTGGAAAGCAACGCGAGCAGCGCCGATCGGGCCGTCAAACGGGATGCCCGAGATCGCCAGGGCAGCCGAGGTACCGATCATCGCAGCGATGTCCGGATCGGTCTTCTTGCTGGTGGAAACGACGGTGCAGACAACCTGCACTTCGTTCATGAAGCCTTCTGGGAACAGCGGACGGATCGGACGGTCGATCAGTCGGGAAGTCAGGGTTTCTTTTTCGGAAGGACGGCCTTCACGCTTGAAGAAACCGCCAGGGATCTTACCGGCAGCGTAAGTCTTTTCCTGGTAGTGAACCGACAGAGGGAAGAAGCCCTTGCCTGGATCGGCTTGTTTTGCACCGACTACAGTCACCAACACGCTGACGTCGTCGTCAACGGTGACCAATACTGCGCCGGAGGCCTGACGGGCGATACGGCCAGTCTCGAGGGTAACGGTCGATTGACCGAACTGGAATTTTTTGATTACCGGGTTCACGGTGTCCTACCTTCTTTGTGGCTCTTGGGGGAACTGGTTTCTTGCGAATTCTTGGGCAATGTCGGGAATCGGCCCAACGCCTGTCCAGGGTAAAACGTGTATCCAGATAAAACTTGAGGCTGGGAGCCTGCAAGCCGCCGGCGGTAAACCGCAGACGTCCGACAGACAACCAACCTCATAGCGCAATCGCTGATTAGCGACGCAGACCCAGGCGACCGATCAGAGTCTGATAACGACCCAGATCCTTGCCTTTCAGGTAGTCCAGCAGCTTGCGACGCTGGTTTACCATGCGGATCAGACCACGACGGGAGTGGTGATCTTTACCGTTGGCCTTGAAGTGACCTTGCAGCTTGTTGATGTTGTGGGTCAGCAGTGCAACTTGCACCTCTGGCGAACCAGTGTCACCAACAGCTTGCTGGTAGTCAGCAACGATTTGAGCTTTTTCTTGAACGTCGAGAGCCATGAGGCAATCCTTTTATCAGGAAACTGTTTCAGGGAAACAGCTTCAACAGGCCAGGGACAAATCCCTGTATCTATAAATGAGTCGTGACCGTGCCTGTTAACAGCCACACTCGCCGACCTGCTGTGACACAGGCCGGTTCCGGTCATTCTGACCGAATCAAACGACGTGGCGCGATGCGCCCGTCTTCGCTCACTTCACCGATACCGATGAAGCGACCATTGTGATCCTGTACCCGCACCATGCCGAACTTCGGAGCATCCGGGGCACGTACCGGCTGGCCGTTGAGCCAGTAGAACGCGCTCGCTTCGGAGAAGTGCAGCAACGGCCAATCCTGCAGGCCGCTGTCCGATGGCATCAGGAAGCGATCCACCGCTTCGTTGCCGCCTTCGGCATGTACCGCTTCAAGCTCTTCGAGGGTCACGGTCTGCGCCAGGGTGAAAGGCCCGGCCTGGGTACGGCGCAATTCAGCGACGTACGCACCACAACCGAGTTGCTCACCGATATCCTCCACCAGGGTGCGAATATAGGTGCCTTTGCTGCAATCCACCGCAAGGCGCGCAGTATCACCTTCGAAGGCCAGTAATTCCAAGCGCGCAATAGTAACAGAACGCGGTTCACGCTCCACTACTTCGCCTGCACGAGCCAACTTGTACAGCGGCTGGCCATCACGCTTGAGTGCCGAGTACATCGGCGGTATCTGACTGATTTGCCCACGAAATTTCGGCAATGCCGCTTCGACATCGGCGCGACCAACGGTCACCGGGCGCTCCTGCAAAACCTCACCTTCGGCATCCGCCGTGGTGGTGGTCTTGCCCAGTTGCGCGAGGGTTTCATAAGCCTTGTCGGAATCGAGCAGGTATTGCGAGAACTTGGTCGCCTCGCCAAAGCACAGCGGCAAGACGCCAGTGGCCAGCGGATCGAGGCTGCCGGTGTGACCGGCCTTCTCGGCGTTGAGCAACCAGCGAACCTTCTGCAACGCGGCGTTGGAGGTGAACCCCAGCGGCTTGTCGAGCAGGATGATGCCGCTGACGTTACGACGGATACGTTTGACCTGAGCCACCGAATTACTCCTTGGTGTCTTCAGGTTCAGCAGCGACCGGATGCTGATTGTCTTCAGCCACCGCACGCTCGATCAGCGCCGACAAATGCGCACCACGAACGACGGATTCGTCGTAGTGGAAGTGCAGTTGCGGCACGCTGCGCAGCTTCATTTCGCGGGCCAGTTGCATGCGCAGGAAACCTGCGGCGGAATTGAGCACCTTGATGCTTTGCGCGATGTCTTCAGCGTTGTCCTGCCCCATCACGGTGATGAAAATCTTTGCGTGACCGACGTCACGGCTGACTTCCACAGCGGTAATGGTGACCAGACCCACACGTGGATCTTTGACTTCACGACGGATCAGTTGGGCCAGCTCGCGCTGCATCTGATCGCCGATACGTTGGGTACGGCTGTATTCTTTTGCCATGATTTTGTTACCTGTTACTGCCAGGCGGTGAAACCCGCCAGGTCTGAAAGCGGCAAACGCCCGGCCTGACAAAAGCCAGACCGGGCGTTGCGTTTAGAGTCCGGGTGATGCGCCACACCCTTGAGTGCGGCCGACCATCACGGCTCCTGAAGTGCGCGAGTTAGAGGCTGCGAGCAACCTGAACCTTCTCGAAGACTTCGATCTTGTCGCCGACTTTGACGTCGTTGTAGCTCTTCACGCCGATACCGCATTCCATGCCGGCACGTACTTCGGAAGCGTCATCCTTGAAGCGGCGCAGGGATTCCAGCTCGCCTTCGAAGATAACGATGTCTTCACGCAGTACACGGATCGGACGGTTACGGTGCACAACACCTTCGATCACCATGCAACCAGCGATCGCGCCAAACTTCGGCGAACGGAACACGTCACGCACTTCGGCCACACCCAGGATGTTCTCGCGAACATCGCTGCCGAGCATGCCGGTCAGGGCTTTCTTGACGTCTTCGATGATGTCGTAGATCACGTTGTAGTAACGCATATCCAGACCTTCCTGCTCGACGATCTTGCGTGCGCCAGCATCGGCACGCACGTTGAAGCCGAACAGTACAGCGTTGGAAGCCAGTGCCAGGTTAGCGTCGGACTCGGTGATACCACCGACACCGCCGCCGACTACGCGCACTTGTACTTCGTCGTTGCCCAGGCCATTCAAGGCACCGTTCAACGCTTCCAGCGAACCACGGACGTCGGATTTGAGGACGATGTTGAGCGTCTTCTTCTCGGCCTGACCCATGTTTTCGAAGATATTTTCCAGCTTGCCAGCATGAGCGCGAGCCAGTTTGACTTCGCGGAACTTGCCTTGACGGAACAGAGCCACTTCACGGGCTTTCTTCTCGTCAGCAACTACGCTCATCTCGTCGCCAGCGTCCGGGGTACCGTCCAGGCCGAGGATCTCGACAGGGATGGATGGACCGGCTTCTTTGATTGGCTTGCCGTTCTCGTCGAGCATGGCGCGAACACGACCATAGTTCGAACCGACCAGGACCATGTCGCCTTGGCGCAGGGTACCGTCTTGAACCAGAACGGTTGCAACCGGGCCACGACCTTTGTCGAGACGCGATTCAACCACAACACCACGACCAGGAGCCGATGGGGTTGCTTTCAGTTCGAGAACTTCAGCTTGCAGCAGAACGGCTTCGAGCAGCTCGTCGACGCCAGTACCGACTTTCGCCGAAACCGGTACGAACGGCGTATCACCGCCCCACTCTTCAGACGTCACGCCGTGAACCGACAGTTCGCTACGGATGCGATCGAGATCGGCGCCCGGCTTGTCGATTTTGTTCACTGCAACAACCAATGGCACGCCAGCCGCTACCGCATGCTGAACAGCTTCAATGGTCTGCGGCATCACGCCGTCGTCCGCTGCAACTACCAGAATCACGATGTCAGTCGCCTTGGCACCACGAGCACGCATTGCGGTAAACGCGGCGTGACCCGGGGTGTCGAGGAAGGTGACCATGCCGCGTTCGGTTTCAACGTGGTACGCACCGATGTGCTGGGTGATACCACCGGCTTCGCCAGCAGCTACCTTGGCACGACGGATGTAGTCGAGCAGGGAAGTTTTACCGTGGTCAACGTGGCCCATTACGGTCACGACTGGCGCACGGGAGAACGACTCGCCTTCAAACTTCAGGGACTCGGCCAGGGAATCTTCCAGGGCGGTGTCGCTGACCAGGGTCACTTTGTGGCCCAGTTCTTCGGCTACCAGTTGAGCAGTTTCCTGATCAAGCACCTGGTTGATGGTCGCTGGAGTACCCAGTTTGAACATGAACTTGATGATTTCAGCAGCCTTGACCGACATCTGATTGGCGAGATCGCCAACAGTGATGGTCTCGCCGATCTGCACATCACGCACGACAGGGCCGGTTGGGCTCTGGAAACCGTGGGCGTTGCGCTTCTTCAGCTTGGCCTTGCCGCGACCACCACGACGGAAGCCATCGCTTTCTTCGTCGGTAGTGCGTGGTGCCACACGTGGCGCCGGCGCTTTTTCTTTGACCGAAGCGCGATGCGGAGCGTTTTTGCGCTCGCCATCACCACCGCCGCTGCGACGATTGTTATCGTCGGCACGTGGCTTGTCCGGACGGCGCTGTTCGTTCTGCTTGTTGCGAACTTCAGCAGACGGCGCTGGAGCAGCGGCAGCGACCGGTGCGCTTTCGCGTACAGGTTCTGCAGCGGCAACCGGCGCCGCAACGGCAGCGCTGTTAGCGTTCTGCGCAGCAGCAGGCTGGTTACGCGCTTCTACTTCGGCGCGTTGCTTGGCTTCTTCTTCAGCCTTCTGACGGGCAGCATTTTCTACTGCGCGACGCTCATCCAGTTCACGCTTGCGCTCGGCTTCGATTTCTTCCGGGCTGCGCTGTACGAAAACTTTCTTTTTGCGGACTTCAACGCTGATGCTCTTGCTGCCAGCAACACGCAGGGTGCTGGTGGTTTTACGCTGCAGCGTGATCTTGCGTGGTTCTTCCACTTTCGCCTTGTGGCTGCTTTTCAAGTGAGTCAGCAGGGACTGCTTCTCACTGTCAGTCACATTTTCTTCGGCGGCGGTGTGCGGCAGACCTGCCTCACGCATCTGCTGCAACAGGCGCTCTACCGGTGTTTTGACCTCATCGGCCAGTTGTTTCACCGTGACTTGCGTCATGCACTTCTCTCCTCAGGCCGCGCCTAATTACTCGAACCAGTGGGCTCGGGCGGCCATGATCAACTTGCCGGCACGATCATCGTCAATGCCGTCGATGTCGAGCAGGTCGTCAATAGACTGCTCGGCCAGGTCTTCGCGGGTAATTACGCCGCGCACCGCCAGTTCCATCGCCAAATCCTTGTCCATACCCTCAAGCGAGAGCAGGTCTTCGGCCGGATGGGCGTCTGCCAGCTTTTCCTCAGTAGCGATGGCTTTGGTCAACAAACGATCCTTGGCACGAGCGCGAAGCTCGTTGACGGTATCTTCGTCAAAGCCGTCGATGTTGAGCATTTCTTCCAACGGTACGTAGGCAATCTCTTCCAGGCTGGTGAAGCCTTCATCTACCAGCACCTGTGCCAGGTCTTCGTCGACTTCCAGCTCGTCGATGAAGTTGCGCAGGATGTCGCCGGTTTCTGCTTGCTGCTTAGCCTGGATGTCCGATTCGGTCATCACGTTCAGGGTCCAGCCAGTCAACTGGCTAGCCAGACGCACGTTCTGACCACCGCGACCGATGGCCTGAGCCAGATTGTCTGCGCCAACGGCGATGTCCATTGCATGGGCATCTTCGTCAACGATAATTGCCGCAACCTCGGCCGGGGACATGGCGTTGATCACGAACTGAGCCGGGTTGTCGTCCCAAAGAACGATATCAACACGCTCACCGCCCAACTCACCCGACACTGCCTGGACGCGCGAACCGCGCATACCGATGCAAGCACCTTGTGGGTCAATGCGTTTGTCCTTGGAGCGGACGGCGATCTTGGCACGCGAACCCGGGTCGCGGGACGCAGCCATGACTTCGATCAGGCCTTCAGCAATTTCCGG
The DNA here is from genome assembly GCF_000282515.1 of Pseudomonas sp. GM80. Classification (GTDB taxonomy): domain Bacteria; phylum Pseudomonadota; class Gammaproteobacteria; order Pseudomonadales; family Pseudomonadaceae; genus Aquipseudomonas. The sequence continues at coordinate 41,127 of NZ_AKJD01000253.1, read as the reverse complement.
CACTTCGATGCGGAACAGCTCGATCAGCATTTCCGGCGCGGTACGCGACAGGATCAGCTGCGGGCCGCGGTTCTCGGTGCGGATTTCCTTGAGCAGCGCACGCAGACGCACGCCGACACGGAAGGTTTCGCGAGAAATGATGTCTTCACGGGCCAGCAACGCTTCAGCGTTGTTACCCAGATCGACGATCACGTTGTCGCGGGTGACTTTTTTCACGGTGCCGGAGATGATTTCTCCCAGGCGCTCGCGATAAGCGTCGACCACTTGAGCGCGCTCGGCTTCACGCACTTTCTGCACGATGACTTGCTTGGCAGTCTGTGCAGCAATGCGGCCGAACTCGATGGATTCGATCTTTTCTTCGACGACGTCGCCAACGTTGGCACCCGGATGCGTTTCAGCAACCTTGCTCGGCCAGGTTTCGATGGCCGGATCGTCGAGATCATTCTCTTCAACGACCGTCCAGCGACGGAAAGTTTCGTATGCCCCGGTGTGGCGGTTAATTTCCACACGCAGGTCAACTTCGTCTTCAAAACGCTTTTTGGTAGCAGTGGCCAAAGCCAGCTCCAGCGCTTCAAAAATTACGCTTGCCGGTACGCCCTTTTCATTGGATACCGACTCAACAACCAGCAGTACTTCTTTGCTCATCGTACGCCTCGCCTTTCGCAAGCCATTGGATCCGCGGGATCCGCGTCTCAGTCAAAACTGGGAATAATGTTGGCCTTGTCGATCATATCGATCGGCAACAGGAACTCATGGTCGTCTACCTGCACCACGACATCCTGTTCTTCTACACCGCGCAGAAGGCCCTGAAAGTTGCGTCGACCTTCGAAAGGCGAGCGCAGCTTGATCTTCACTTGTTCACCGACAAACTGGGCGAACTGCTCAATAGTGAACAGTGGGCGCTCCATGCCAGGCGAGGAAACTTCAAGGGTGTATTCAACGGTGATTGGATCTTCAACATCCAGGACACCACTGATCTGACGGCTGACAATGGCGCAATCGTCCACCAGCACGCCACCCTCTTTATCGATATAAACGCGCAACATCGAGTGACGACCCTGAGCCGAAAACTCGATACCCCAGCATTCATAGCCCAGGGCCACGACCACCGGGGCCAGCAAGGCCTGCAACTCTTCTAGCTTGCTCGACACCTGAACCCCCTAGTGCATGATATGTGCATGCTTTGCAAAATAAAAAAATGGGCGAAACGCCCATCCTTGAAACGCCGTCGAACAGCGGCGTTGAAAGTGTCCAGCTAACAAAAAGCCCCTTAAAAGGGGCTCCTTAAACTGGTTGCGGGGGCCGGATTTGAACCGACGACCTTCGGGTTATGAGCCCGACGAGCTACCAGACTGCTCCACCCCGCGACAAAGCTGGGGCGGAAGTATACGACCGATCCCTTATAGGGTCAATGTAACCTTCCACCTGCAAGAAAGCCCGCAACAGCGGGCTCTCCTGACTAATTGGTACCGAGAAGGGGACTCGAACCCCTACACCCTATGGGCACAACCACCTCAAGGTTGCGTGTCTACCAATTCCACCACCTCGGCAAAACTACGTTTGAAACCCTTCTTACTTCTGCTCTTGAGCTGGAGGTACGTCAGTCGCTGGAGTAGCCGACTTTTGCTCTTGAAGCACCGGGACATCATCAGAAGCCGGTTGTTGTTGCTTAGGTACTTCCAACACTGCCGGGTTTGGCAAACCTGCTTGAGTCAGCTGATGAGCTTTCTCTTTAGCAAAGTAACCTAACCCTAAGCTGGTTATGAAGAAACCGGCGGCAAGTATAGCAGTAAACTTACTAAGAAAGGTAGAGGAACCTTGGCTTCCGAACACAGTATTTGAAGCACCTGCTCCGAAAGACGCGCCAGCGTCCGCACCCTTACCCTGCTGCAGCAAAACCAGAGCAACTACGCCCAATGCACCCAGCAGATGAAAAACGACTACGACTGTTTCCAGCATTTTTTCAGTTTCCCGCGGCGCGACAGATCGCACCGAACTCATCTGCATTCAGGGAAGCTCCACCAATGAGCCCCCCATCGATATCCGGCATGCCGAACAGTTCGACCGCATTGGCCGCCTTCACGCTGCCGCCGTATAGAAGCCGCACACCTCGTGCGACTTCAGAATTCTCTGCCGCCAGCTGCTCGCGAATGGCTTTATGCACATCCTGAGCTTGCTGCGGCGTTGCAGTCAGTCCGGTACCAATAGCCCAGACCGGCTCGTAAGCGATGACTGCCTTGGCAAAAGCACCTACACCCAGCTCCTCGATGATGCTGCCCAGCTGACGCCCGACAACCTCAAGAGTTTTTCCAGCTTCGCGCTGCTCAAGGGTTTCCCCTACACACAACACCGGAATCAAGCCACATGCCTGTGCAGCTGCGAACTTGCGATTCAGCATCCCGTCTCGCTCACCCATAATCTGGCGGCGTTCGGAGTGCCCGACAAGCACAAGGGAACAACCTGCATCCACCAACTGACTCGGTGCAATCTCACCGGTCAATGCACCTTGCATGGATTCCACCGCAGAATTCTGCGCACCGACCGAAATCGATTTACCTTTCAAGCCATCAATCACTTGATTGATATGCAAGCAAGGCGGGAATACCGCGACATCAACACCGCTTGGCAAGGCCAGATGACGAAGGCCGTTGATCAGCTCAGCGACGCTGGCGCGGGTACCGTGCATCTTCCAGTTACCAGCTACCATAGGGCGACGCATGCTGTACCTCGTCGGTCAAAGTGGGCGCAGATGTTACCCAACACAATCATGCCTTGCAAGCCGTATCAGGCAGAAACTTCAGTTACCAGTTTTGCCAGTTCTTCGGCATAGCCGCGAACCTGCGCTTCGTCCTCGCCTTCGACCATTACACGCACCAGAGGCTCTGTGCCGGACTTGCGCAAAAGAACACGACCGCGACCCGCCATTGCCTGAGTGACTCGCGCACTCGCTTCCTTGACAGCCGGATGCTCCAGCGGGCTATTGCCACCAGCAAAACGTACGTTGATCAGCACCTGAGGGCACTTGCGCAGCGCCTGACGCGATTGCGCCAAGCCTTCATTGCGAGTCTTCAGCGCCATCAACACCTGCAACGCGGCGATGATCGCATCACCGGTCGTGGTGTGGTTGAAGCAAACGATATGCCCCGAATTCTCACCGCCGACCAGCCAATTACGCTCAAGCAACTCCGCGATCACATAACGGTCGCCGACGTTGGCACGAATGAACGGAATCGAAAGATCCGCCAGCGCCAACTCCAGGCCGAGGTTACTCATCAGGGTGCCAACCACGCCGCCCTGCAGCTTACCGCGCTCATGCAGATCGCGAGCGATGATGAACAACAACTCGTCTCCATCAACAATGGCGCCAGTGTGATCGACCATGAGAACCCGATCGCCATCGCCGTCAAAGGCGATCCCCAGATCAGCGTGCTCTGCGAGTACAGCCGCCTGCAACTGGCCCATGTGGGTCGAGCCGCAGTTATCGTTGATGTTCAGCCCATTGGGCTGGGCAGACAAGACGACAACTTCTGCGCCCAACTCCCGGAAGACGCTTGGCGCCACCTTGTAGGTTGCACCATGCGCGCAATCGATAACGATCTTGAGCCCGGAAAAGCTGGTGCCGGTTGGCACGCTGCTCTTGCAGAACTCGATATAGCGACCCGAGGCATCGTTGATGCGCGACACTTTGCCGATTTTGCTCGACTCAACCACCGTCATCGGCGCATCCAGCAACTCTTCGATCATCAGTTCCAGCTCATCCGGCAACTTGGTACCTTTGCCGGAGAAGAATTTGATGCCGTTATCGTCGTGCGGATTGTGTGAAGCACTGATAACGATCCCTGCTTCCGCCTGGAAAGTTCGCGACAGATAGGCAATGGCCGGCGTCGGCATCGGCCCCAGCAACATCACATCGGCACCCGCCGAGGTCAGCCCCGCCTCAAGTGCAGACTCGAACATGTAGCCGGAAATTCGCGTGTCCTTGCCGACAAGCACCTTGCAGGCGCCCATCTTGCGAAACGCCATGCCTGCGGCCCAACCGAGCTTGAGCATGAAGTCAGGAGTAATCGGGTATACACCGACGCGACCACGAATGCCGTCGGTACCAAAGTATTTTTTGCTCATAAGTGCTCCATCATTCTTATTCGGCTGATTCCACGGCCGCGATCATTCGCACCACGTCTACCGTCTGCGCAACATCATGGACGCGCAATATACGCGCGCCTTTGACAGATGCCAGCGCTGCCAGGGCCAGGCCACCGAAAAGGCGCTCGCCTACCGGGCGATTCAGGGCATGGCCGATCATACTTTTTCGCGAAACGCCGACCAGCAAAGGTCGACCGAACGCATGCAGGGCTTCCATATGCTTGAACAAGCTTAGATTGTGCTGCAGGGTTTTGGCGAAGCCGAAACCGGGGTCGAGAATGATGCGCTCAGCAGGAATACCCGCCAGTGCACACGCCGACATCCGCTCTGCGAGAAACTCGCCCACTTCCCGGGTGACATCCTCATACTGCGGATTGTCCTGCATGTCGCCGGGCTCACCCAGCATATGCATCAGGCAAACCGGCAAACCTGTAGCCGCCGCCGCATCCAGCGCACCATCACGCTGCAACGACCGCACATCATTGATCAAACCAGCGCCCAGCCGCGCGGTTTCGCGCATCACGGCAGGCGTCGAAGTATCAACCGAGATAATGACGTCGAGCTCGCGATTGATCAGCTCGACGATGGGCGCAACGCGCTCCAGCTCTTCGAGCGGCGATACCGCCCGCGCGCCAGGCCGGGTCGACTCGCCACCCACATCAATCAGCGTGGCACCGGCCGCAACCATGGCTTCGGCATGGCGCAACGCCGCATCGAGCTGGCTGTATTTGCCGCCATCAGAGAAGGAATCGGGAGTCACATTGAGAATGCCCATGACATGCGTCTGGGCCAAATCAAGAACCCGGTTGCCGCAAGGCAACCGGGTCAGGGACTGAACAGAAGTCATTTCAAACCTTAAACGTCAGCAGCCGGACCGCCAATCGGTGTTTGCGGACGCTCGTCCTGAACCACAGGTGGCGGTGGCGTACCAGTGCCACCCGACCAATCGCGCGGTTCGCGAGGCGTACGACCGGCCATGATGTCGTCGATCTGCTCGGCATCGATCGTCTCGTACTTCATCAGGGCGTCAGCCATTGCATCGAGCTTGTCGCGGTTATCCGTAAGGATCTGCTTGGCGGTGCCATAGCACTGGTCAATGATGCTGCGCACTTCGGAGTCGATCAGCTTGGCTGTCTCACCCGAGAAGCTGGCAGCCTGACCACCGCCGCCACGACCGAGGAATACTTCACCCTCTTCTTCGGCGTACATCAATGGACCGAGTTTTTCCGACAGGCCCCACTTGGTCACCATGTTCCGTGCAATCTGACTGGCACGCATGATGTCGTTGGAAGCACCGGTGGTCACACCGTCGAAACCCAGGGTCATTTCTTCAGCGATACGACCGCCGTACAGCGAGCAGATCTGACTGATCAGAGCGCGCTTGGACAAGCTGTAGCGATCTTCTTCCGGCAGGAACATGGTCACACCCAAAGCACGACCGCGCGGGATGATCGACACTTTGTAAACCGGATCATGCTCAGGCACGACGCGACCCACGATGGCGTGGCCAGCTTCGTGATAAGCAGTGTTCTGCTTTTCCTTCTCGGACATGACCATCGATTTGCGCTCGGCGCCCATCATGATCTTGTCTTTCGCCAGTTCGAATTCTTTCATCTCAACGATGCGCTTGCCGCTGCGTGCAGCGAACAGCGACGCTTCGTTGACCAGGTTAGCTAGGTCAGCACCGGAGAAACCCGGAGTACCACGCGCGATCACGGCCGGAGCAACGTCGTCACCCATTGGCACTTTGCGCATGTGAACCTTGAGAATCTGCTCGCGACCACGGATATCCGGCAGCCCCACCACAACCTGACGGTCGAAACGGCCCGGACGCAACAGCGCAGGGTCGAGTACGTCAGGACGGTTGGTTGCAGCGATAACAATGATGCCGTCATTCATCTCGAAGCCGTCCATCTCAACCAGCAACTGGTTGAGGGTCTGCTCACGCTCGTCGTGACCGCCACCCATGCCGGCGCCACGGTGGCGACCGACGGCGTCGATTTCGTCGATGAAGATGATGCATGGCGCGTGCTTCTTCGCCTGCTCGAACATGTCACGTACACGGCTGGCACCGACACCGACGAACATCTCGACGAAGTCAGAACCGGAAATGGTGAAGAACGGCACTTTTGCTTCGCCGGCAATTGCCTTGGCGAGCAAGGTTTTACCGGTACCCGGAGGACCGACCATCAGTACGCCGCGTGGAATACGACCACCCAGACGCTGGAACTTGCCCGGATCACGGAGGAATTCAACCAGCTCGCCGACCTCTTCCTTGGCTTCGTCGCAACCGGCAACGTCAGCCAATGTGGTTTTCACCTGATCTTCGGAGAGCAGGCGCGCCTTGCTCTTGCCAAAGCTCATCGGCCCGCCCTTGCCGCCTGCACCACCCTGCATCTGGCGCATGAAGAACATGAACACTGCGATGATCACCAGGATCGGGAAGCTGGCCACCAGAAGCTGGGTCCAGATGCTTTGCTGCTCAGGCTGCTTGCCTTCGACCACAACGTGGTTGTCGACCAGATCACCAATCAAGCCATTGTCCTGGATTGCCGGACGAATGGTCTTGAAGCTGTCGCCGTCGTTACGTTTACCGGTAATCACATAGCCATCAACGGCTACGCGCTCGACCTTGCCATCCTTGACCTGCTGGATGAAGTCGGAATAGTTGAGGGTCTGCGGCTCGTTAGGGCTGGAGAAGTTGTTCATCACCGTCACCAGGACAGCCGCGATGATCAACCACAGGATCAGATTCTTTGCCATATCGTTCAATTAACTACCCTCTGAAGCAAGCTCCGCTACTGGCGCGCGCTTCGCATGATATTCACCGGCCTAACTTACTACATTACCTACAGCTCTGGCAGGCGCCGTCTGTAACCCTTTGTGAAACACTTTCTACACAATATTCGTTAATGCTGGCCGGGCGAAATACTAAAAACCTATCACCCTGCCAAAAAAACTCGTTTTATTCACTACGACCGCGGTAGCCCCAAGCCAGCATGTATTGCTCGCGGGAGGAGCCACGAGAGGAGTCCGGCTTGATCATCTGGATCTTGTCGAACTTCTTGCGAGCGTCCTTCAGGTAAACATCAAACCCTTCACCCTGAAAAATCTTGATCACAAAATTACCACCCGGCTTGAGGATACGCTCCGCCAAATCAAGTGCCAGCTCGCAAAGGAACATGGCTTTCGGCATATCCACTTCAGGCGTACCACTCATATTGGGGGCCATATCGGAAATCACAAGGTCCACCTGCGAATTACCCACAGCCTCCAGGATCTGAGCGAGCACCGCGTCTTCAGTGAAGTCGCCCTGGATGAAGGTCACGTCAGGGATGCTGTCCATCTCCAGAATATCCGAAGCGATCAAGCGCCCCTGACCGCCGATCAGACGACTGGTGACCTGCGACCAGCCGCCGGGCGCGGCGCCCAGGTCGACAACGCTCATGCCCGGACGGATCAGCTTGTATTTCTCCTGGACTTCCAGAAGCTTGTAACTCGCACGCGAGCGGTAGCCATCCTTCTGCGCTTGCTTCACATAGGGATCGTTGACATGTCTTTTCAGCCAACCAAGGCTTGTCTTGGAACGCGCCATTGGGCACCTCAGTGATTAGGGTCGTGATTAATTGGGCGGATCCACGAACCCTCGGGTAAAATGGCCGCCATTTTACAGAATCCAGACGAAAGGGTCAGATTATGCCGCTCACTCCAGAGCAGAAGAAACAGTACAAATCCATTGGTCACCACCTGAAACCGGTTTTGACGGTGGCTGACAACGGTTTGACTGAAGGTGTGCTAGCCGAACTTGAACGCGCTTTGGCGGATCACGAGCTGATCAAAATCAAGCTCAACATCCTCGATCGCGAATCGCGCCTGGCGCACATTGCAGAACTGTGCAAGGCCGGCAAAGCGGATCTGGTACAGGTCATCGGTAAGATGGCACTGGTTTACCGCAAGAACTTCAGCGTCAACAAGCAGCTGTCGAACGTTCATCGCTTCAAGTGATGAAAAGGGTCAAGGGTGTGCTTCGCGCACCCTGCCACTCCATCCCGGCACCGGCTGCATCACCAGCACCAGCCCGGAAAAGCCCAGCACCAGATAACTGAACACCTGCCAGCGCTGCGCATCCGGCCAGCCGACACGCACTGCGACAAACATCGCACACGCATACAACGCCATCAGCAGCACCTGCCCGCGAAAATCTCGCCATAGACTGGCAAGGCCCTCGGCCTGTATCAGCACCAAAGCCTGAAAAACCACACAAGCGGCAGCGAATCCCACCACCAGCACTTCAAACATGCTTGAGATTTCATCGATCAACAGCGGCGCCAGTTCAATCTGAACCAGCACCGGCTGCAAACCGAGATGAACCAACCATAGACCGCCGACCCACAACATCTGGGTCAGCTGCCAAAGCATGGCGCCCGCCTGCAGCGGGCGCCTTCTTTCAGATGTGACGGACTTCGACAATCTCGTACTCGATCACGCCACTTGGCGTTTTCACGGCGACTACATCGCCCTCTTCCTTGCCGATCAAGGCACGGGCCAAAGGCGAGCCGACGGAAATCTTGCCGAGTTTGAAGTCAGCCTCATCCTCACCCACGATGTGGTAAGTGACGCTTTCATCAGTCTCGACATTGGCGATTTCGACGGTAGTGCCGAAAATCACCTTGCCAGTATGAGGAATGGTCGTGACGTCAATGATGACCTGATTCTGAATCCGGCCTTCGATGTCACGAATCCGCGCCTCGACCATGCCCTGCTGTTCGCGCGCGGCATGGTATTCGGCGTTTTCTTTCAAGTCACCCAACTCTCGGGCCGTACCGATGTCCTGGCTGAGCTTCGGACGAACGACCTTGGTCAGGTGAGTGTGTTCTTCTTCCAGGGCTTTAGCGCCCTGGACGGTCATTGGGTATTTGATCATGCCTTCAATCCTGCGTGTAGATCCTGCAAGCGGCGCACGGTCTTTTCCGGACCGAACTTCAGCGCTTCGCAGATAGCTTCGCCAGCAGCAATGGTGGTGGTGCAGTAAATCTTGTGCTGCAAGGCATTACGACGAATGGAGTACGAATCAGCGATCGACTGACGACCTTCGGTGGTGTTGATGATCAGGGTGACTTCGTCATTCTTGATCATGTCGACCACGTGCGGACGCCCCTCGGTCACCTTGTTCACACGGCGCACTTTCAGGCCTGCGGCTTCGATCAGCTTGGCAGTCCCGGCGGTGGCAACCACTTCGAAACCCAAGTTGATCAGATCACGGGCCACGCCTGCAACCAGTGGCTTGTCGTCGTCACGTACGCTGATGAACGCAGTACCGCCGGTCGGCAGCACTTCGCTGGCGCCCATCTGGGCTTTGGCGAATGCTTCACCGAAGGTGTCACCCACACCCATCACTTCACCGGTCGACTTCATCTCTGGGCCGAGGATCGGGTCAACGCCAGGGAATTTGGCGAACGGGAAGACCGCCTCTTTCACGCTGTAGAAGTTCGGGATGATTTCTTTGGTGAAGCCGATTTCTTTCAGGGTTTTACCAGCCATCACGCGGGCAGCGATCATGGCCAGGGAAACACCGATGCACTTCGATACGAACGGTACGGTACGCGAAGCGCGCGGGTTGACTTCAATGACGTAGATGTCTTCGCCTTGCAGCGCCAACTGTACGTTCATCAGACCGACAACACCCAGCTCCAGGGCCATTTTCTTGACCTGTTCGCGCATCTCGTCCTGGATATGCACAGGCAGCGAGTAAGGCGGCAGCGAGCACGCGGAGTCACCGGAGTGAACGCCAGCCTGTTCGATGTGCTGCATGATCGCGCCGATCACTACATCTTTGCCGTCGCAGACTGCATCCACGTCCATCTCGATGGCGCAGTTGAGGAAGTGATCGAGCAGCACCGGGCTGTCGTTGGACACTTTCACCGCATCACGCAGGTAGCGCTTGAGCTCTTCTTCTTCGTAAACGATTTCCATCGCGCGACCACCCAGTACATAGGATGGGCGTACGACCAGCGGGTAACCGATCTTGCTGGCGGCACGAATTGCTTCGTCTTCGCTGCGCACGGTGGCGTTAGGCGGCTGACGCAGATTCAGACGCTCAACCATTTGCTGGAAGCGCTCGCGGTCTTCAGCGCGGTCGATAGCGTCAGGGCTGGTGCCGATGATCGGCACGCCAGCGGCTTCAAGAGCGCGCGCCAGTTTCAGCGGAGTCTGACCGCCGTACTGGACGATCACGCCTTTCGGCTTCTCGACGCGGCAGATTTCCAGCACGTCTTCGAGGGTTACCGATTCGAAGTACAGACGATCGGAGGTGTCGTAGTCGGTGGAAACAGTTTCCGGGTTGCAGTTGACCATGATGGTTTCGTAGCCGTCTTCGCGCAGTGCGAGGGCAGCGTGAACGCAGCAGTAGTCGAACTCGATACCTTGGCCGATACGGTTCGGGCCACCGCCCAGAATCATGATCTTGTCGCGACCCGATGGCGCGGCTTCGCACTCTTCTTCGTAAGTCGAATAGAGGTAAGCGGTGTCTGTGGCGAACTCGGCGGCACAGGTGTCAACGCGCTTGTAGACCGGGAACACTTCCAGCTTGTGACGGTGAGTCCGCAGGTTCTTCTCGGTCACACCCAGCAGCTTGGCCAGACGCTGATCGGAGAAGCCTTTGCGCTTGAGCTTGTACATCACGTCGCGGTCGATCGCGGACAGACCGAGGGTCTTGACCTTCTCTTCGTCCTTGATCAGATCTTCGATCTGTACCAGGAACCAAGGGTCGATCATGTTCATCGCGAAGATTTCTTCGACGGTCATGCCGGCGCGGAAAGCGTCTGCCACGTACCAGATACGCTCGGCGCCGGGCACGGTCAGTTCACGCTTGAGCACGCTCATGCTTTCCGGGTTGCTCAGGTCGAGCTTCTCGTCCAGACCGCAAACGCCAACTTCCAGGCCGCGCAGAGCTTTCTGCAGAGATTCCTGGAAGGTACGGCCGATGGCCATGACTTCACCGACCGACTTCATCTGAGTGGTCAGACGTGCGTCAGCCTTGGCGAATTTCTCGAAGGCGAAGCGTGGCAGCTTGGTGACGACGTAGTCGATCGACGGTTCGAAAGACGCCGGGGTCTTGCCGCCGGTGATGTCGTTCGACAGCTCGTCGAGGGTGTAGCCCACAGCCAGTTTGGCCGCGACTTTGGCGATCGGGAAACCGGTGGCTTTCGAAGCCAGGGCCGAGGAACGCGATACGCGCGGGTTCATTTCGATCACGACCATACGGCCAGTGTCCGGGCAGATACCGAATTGCACGTTGGAACCGCCAGTCTCGACGCCGATCTCGCGCAGTACCGCCAGAGAGGCGTTACGCAGGATCTGGTATTCCTTGTCGGTCAGGGTCTGTGCTGGAGCCACGGTGATCGAGTCACCGGTGTGCACGCCCATCGGGTCGAAGTTTTCGATCGAGCAGACGATGATGCAGTTGTCCTTTTTGTCGCGGACAACTTCCATTTCATATTCTTTCCAGCCGATCAGCGATTCGTCGATCAGCAGTTCTTTGGTCGGCGACAGGTCGAGACCGCGAGCGCAGATTTCTTCGAACTCTTCACGGTTGTACGCGATACCGCCACCAGTGCCGCCCATGGTGAAGGACGGACGGATGATGCACGGGAAGCCGAGGGTTTCGAGAACCGCGTTGGCTTCTTCCATGCTGTGGGCGATACCGGAACGCGGGCACGCCAGGCCGATGGATTTCATCGCCTTGTCGAAACGCGAACGGTCTTCAGCCTTGTCGATGGTGTCGGCGTTGGCGCCGATCATTTCTACGCCGAACTTCTCCAGAATGCCTTCGCGCTCCAGGTCCAGGGCACAGTTCAGAGCGGTCTGGCCGCCCATGGTTGGCAGCACCGCATCCGGACGCTCTTTTTCGATGATCTTGGCCACGGTCTGCCACTTGATCGGCTCGATGTACGTGGCGTCAGCCATGTCCGGGTCGGTCATGATGGTGGCCGGGTTGGAGTTCACCAGGATGACGCGGTAGCCCTCTTCGCGCAGGGCTTTACAGGCCTGGGCGCCGGAGTAGTCGAATTCGCAGGCCTGGCCGATAACGATCGGGCCAGCGCCGAGAATCAGGATGCTTTTAATGTCTGTACGTTTTGGCATGGGTTTGTCACTCAAATCCGCAGGTCAGTCGGCAAGCCGTCTTGATCGATTTCTGAAGTCCCGAGGGGGCCACCGCTATCGGGGCCGCCCTCGAGGGGCTTCTCTCTACAGTCTCAAGGCGAACGCTTAGCGTCGCTTGGCCATCTCGTTGATGAAGCGGTCGAACAGTGGCGCGACATCGTTCGGGCCCGGGCTCGCTTCAGGGTGACCCTGGAAGCTGAACGCACTCTTGTCGGTGCGCTCGATGCCTTGCAGGGTGCCGTCGAACAGCGATTTGTGGATCGCACGCACGTTGGCTGGCAGGGTTTCTTCGTCTACCGCGAAACCGTGGTTCTGGCTGGTGATCATCACAACGCCAGTGTCCAGATCCTGCACCGGGTGGTTGGCACCGTGGTGGCCATGGCCCATTTTCAGGGTCTTGGCGCCGGAGGCCAGAGCCAGCAGTTGATGACCGAGGCAGATGCCGAACACCGGAATTTCGGTTTCCAGGACTTCCTTGATCGCCTTGATCGCGTAGTCGCATGGCTCCGGATCACCAGGGCCGTTGGACAGGAACACGCCGTCCGGCTTCAGTGCCAGTACGTCGGCAGCTGGAGTCTGAGCAGGCACCACGGTGACACGGCAGCCGCGCTCGACCAGCATGCGCAGGATGTTGACCTTGACGCCGTAGTCGTAGGCAACCACGTGGTAAGGCAGCTCGGAAGCGTCGATGGTCGCGTGGCTGTCGGTTTTCAGGTCCCAGACAGTCGAGCGCCATTCGTATTGAGTCTTGGTGCTGACGACTTTCGCCAGGTCCATGCCCTTCAGGCCCGGGAAGCCTTGCGCAGCTGCGATTGCAGCCTCTTCGGAGATGTTGTCGCCGGCCATGATGCAGCCGTTCTGAGCGCCTTTTTCACGCAGGATGCGGGTCAGGCGACGGGTGTCGATACCGGCGATGGCCACAACGTTGTTGGCTTTCAGGTAGTCGGACAGAGACATCGTGTTACGCCAGTTGCTCGCTACCAGCGGCAGGTCACGGATGACCAGGCCAGCGGACCATACGCGGTCGGACTCGGCATCTTCCGGCGTGGTGCCGGTGTTGCCGATGTGCGGGTAAGTCAGGGTAACGATCTGTTGGGCGTAGGAAGGATCGGTAAGGATTTCCTGATAGCCGGTCATTGCGGTGTTGAACACCACCTCACCAACGGTTTGACCGTCGGCACCAATGGCTTCGCCGCGAAAAATGCTGCCATCAGCAAGGGCAAGTATGGCTGGCTTAGTCAAGAAGACCTCCCGTAAATAACGCATGAAAGGGCGATCGCAGGTTGTAAAAAAGCGGAGTGACGTATGGACACGTCACCCCGCTTCTTCACTGAATTATTCTGCGCGCTTTTAGTGGACACACTAAAGCTGTAGCTTACAGAAAAAGGCTTTTTTGGTCCACCGCTAAAGAGCCTAAAAGGCCGGAGAATGCGACAGGACGTCGCCAGGCGGAGAAAAACCAGCGCAAACAGGGCGTTTGCGCCGGATTCAAACGATCAATCAACGCAGGTCGAGTACGTCTTGCATGTCGTACAGACCCGGCTCGCGACCATCCAGCCACAGCGCAGCACGCACCGCACCCTTGGCGAACGTCATGCGGCTCGACGCCTTGTGTGTGATCTCCAGACGCTCACCTTCGCAGGCGAACAGCACGGTGTGATCACCCACCACATCACCGCCGCGCACGGTGGCAAAACCTATGGTTTCGCGCTCACGAGCGCCGGTATGACCCTCGCGACCGTAAACCGCAACTTTCTGCAGATCACGATCCAGCGCACTGGCAATCACTTCACCCATGCGCAACGCCGTACCCGACGGCGCATCGATCTTGTGACGGTGATGAGCCTCGATGATTTCGATGTCGGCCTCATCACCCAACACCCGCGCCGCCATGTCGAGCAGCTTCAGCGACAGATTGACACCGACACTGAAGTTGGCCGCGAAGACGATCGGAATATCCTTGCCCGCCTCGACCAGCAACTGCTTTTGCGCCGCATCCAGCCCAGTGGTGCCGATGACCATGGCCTTGCCTGCCTTGCGGCAGAACGCCAGATTTTTCAGCATCACTTCCGGCAGCGTGAAGTCGATCAATACGTCGAACTCTTCAGCCACAGCCTCGATATGACCGGACAGCGGCACGCCGATACGACCCAGCGACGCCAACTCACCGGCATCGACGCCGATCAGCGTGCTGCCGGGACGAACCACCGCAGCGGTCAGCCCGGTCAGCGGTGCGCGCTGCTGCACGGCTTCGACCAGAATCTTGCCCATGCGCCCGGCGGCGCCCATCACAGCTATACGTCGCATGCCGACTCCTTACAGATCGCCGAAGAAGCGCTTCACACCGTCAAACCAACCGGTGGTTTTCGGCGAATGGCTGTTGTCGTCCGCCAGCGAGCCGCGGAACTCTTCCAGCAGTTCGCGCTGGCGACGGTTCAGATTGACCGGTGTTTCCACCGCGACGCGGCACATCAAGTCGCCCGCACCGCCGCCACGCACTGGCGCAACGCCTTTGCCACGGACACGGAATTGCTTGCCGGTCTGAGTACCTTCAGGGATTTTCAGTTTGACGCGACCGTCGAGGGTCGGGATTTCCAGCTCGCCACCCAGCGCTGCGTCGACGAAGCTGATCGGCACTTCGCAGAACAGATGCTTGCCGTCACGCTGGAAGATGTCGTGCTCGCGCACGTTGATGACCACGTACAGGTCGCCCGTCGGGCCGCCCTGCGTACCCGCTTCGCCTTCGCCGGACAGACGAATGCGGTCGCCGGTGTCGACGCCGGCCGGTACTTTGACCGACAGGGTTTTGTACTCTTCAACGCGACCGTCACCGTGGCAGGAATCGCACGGATCGGAAATGATCTTGCCCTGGCCATGGCAGCGCGGGCAGGTCTGCTGCACCGAGAAGAAGCCTTGCTGCATGCGCACCTGACCGATGCCGCCACAGGTCGGGCACGTCGATGGCGAGGAGCCTTTCTTGGCACCCGAACCGTCGCACGGCTGGCAATTGACCAGTGTCGGAACGCGGATATTCACCGACGTGCCGCGCACCGCTTCTTCCAGATTCAGCTCCAGGGTGTAGCGCAGATCGCTGCCACGCTGAGCGCCGCCACGGCCACCGCCGCGACCGCCACCGAAGAAATCACTAAAGACATCGCCAAAGATGTCAGAGAAGTTCTGACCGCCGAAACCGGCACCGCCGCCACCCATACTTGGGTCAACGCCGGCATGACCGTACTGGTCGTAAGCCGCACGCTTGCTGGAATCGGACAGCACTTCATAGGCCTCGTTGGCCTCTTTGAACAGTTCTTCCGACGCTTTGTCATCGGGATTACGGTCCGGGTGGTGCTTCATCGCGAGACGGCGGTAGGCCTTCTTCAGGTCTGCATCGCTTGAGCCACGCTCAACACCCAACACTTCGTAATAGTCACGCTTTGCCATAAGTCTTCTGCACTCTTGAGGACGTCTGGCAAACCCCTCCTGAGGATCGCCAAACTCGTTGAGCCCCAATACAGGCCCGGACCCAACTCACGTCAATTCAACGATCCTGGTCTTTGTTTCTTGCGGTACTTTCGGCGTGAAAAGCAGGAGCATCTTCAGCCATACCGCCAACATCCGAACGTTGTCGCATGCTGTAAAAATTCGCGTATTCCAGATACGCCAACGCGGGAGCTAGCTCCCGCGCGGCGACATCCTACCAGTCACTGCCTGAAGGCAGTCAACCGGCCGACCAACAACTTACTTGTGGTCTTTGACTTCTTCGAACTCTGCATCGACAACGTCGTCAGCCTTCTCAGCCGATTCGCCTTGCGGGGCTGCGCCATCAGCTGGCTGCGCCTGTTCGGCATACATCTTCTGAGCAACCGGAGCGGAGACTTTCGACAGCTCTTCAACCTTCGCTTCGATAGCAGCCTTGTCGTCGCCTTTGACAGCGGCTTCCAGTGCAACCACAGCAGCTTCGATCGCAGTCTTCTCTTCAGCGGTGACCTTGTCGCCCGCGTCGGAGATCATTTTGCGAGTCGAGTGAACCAGTGCGTCGCCCTGGTTACGGGCAGCGGCCAGCTCTTCGAACTTGCGGTCTTCCTCAGCGTTGGCTTCGGCGTCACGCACCATGCGCTCGATTTCTTCGTCGGACAGACCGGAGTTGGCCTTGATCACGATCGACTGAGTCTTGCCGGTAGCCTTGTCTTTCGCGCCAACGTGCAGGATGCCGTTAGCGTCGATGTCGAAGGTCACTTCGATCTGCGGCACGCCACGTGGAGCTGGTGGAATGTCGGCCAGGTCGAACTTGCCCAGGGACTTGTTCTGAGTGGCTTGCTTACGCTCGCCCTGCAGCACGTGAATGGTCACAGCGCCCTGGTTGTCGTCGGCAGTCGAGAACACTTGCGATTTCTTGGTAGGAATCGTGGTGTTTTTCTCGATCAGCGCGGTCATCACGCCACCCATGGTTTCGATACCCAGGGTCAGCGGGCTGACGTCGAGCAGCAGAACGTCTTTCACGTCACCGGCCAGAACAGCACCCTGAATCGCGGCACCCATGGCAACCGCTTCGTCCGGGTTAACGTCTTTACGAGCTTCTTTACCGAAGAAATCAGTAACCAGCTTCTGTACCAGCGGCATACGGGTCTGACCACCGACCAGAATCACGTCGTTGATCGCGCCAACGTCCAGACCGGCGTCTTTCATGGCGATGCGGCAAGGTTCGATGGTGCGTTGAACCAGGTCTTCAACCAGCGCTTCGAGCTTGGCGCGCGAGATCTTCACGTTCAAGTGCTTAGGACCGGTCGCGTCTGCAGTGATGTACGGCAGGTTGACGTCGGTCGACTGAGCGGAAGACAGCTCGATCTTGGCTTTCTCAGCGGCTTCTTTCAGGCGCTGCATGGCCAGCGGGTCACCTTTGAGGTTCATGCCGCTTTCTTTCTTGAATTCGTCAACGAGGTAGTCGATCAGACGAATGTCAAAGTCTTCACCGCCGAGGAAAGTGTCACCGTTGGTGGCCAACACTTCGAACTGGTGCTCGCCATCAACTTCAGCGATCTCGATCACGGACACGTCGAACGTACCGCCACCCAGGTCATAAACGATCACGGTGTGATCGCCCTTGGCCTTGTCCATACCGTAAGCCAGAGCGGCTGCGGTTGGTTCGTTGATGATACGTTTTACGTCCAGACCGGCGATGCGGCCGGCGTCTTTGGTCGCCTGACGCTGGCTGTCGTTGAAGTAGGCCGGAACGGTGATCACCGCTTCGGTCACTGGCTCGCCGAGGTAGTCTTCGGCGGTCTTCTTCATTTTCTTCAGAATTTCAGCCGAGATTTGTGGCGGCGCCATTTTCTGGCCGTTCACTTCAACCCAAGCGTCGTTGTTGTCAGCCTTGACGATCTTGTAAGGGACCATCTGGATGTCTTTCTGCACAACTTCTTCGTCGAAACGACGACCGATCAGACGCTTTACTGCGTACAGAGTGTTGTGCGGGTTGGTCACAGCCTGACGCTTGGCCGACTGACCTACCAGAATTTCGCCATCGTTGGCGTAAGCGATGATCGACGGCGTGGTACGCGCGCCTTCAGCGTTTTCAATAACTTTTGCTTTGCCGTTTTCCAGCACGGAGACGCAGGAGTTGGTAGTCCCCAGGTCGATACCGATAATTTTGCCCATGTTAACTCTCCCGAAACTTTGGATTTGGATGCCGCAGCAGTGGTGGCTGACTGCGGTAGCACTTAAACGCTTGACTTCTAAATGGGGGCCTTGCGGCTAATTTCAAGCCTTCTCGTCAATCGAAGGCGAAATTGGTGCAGGCGCCTTGCTGACCACAACCATGGCCGGGCGCAACAGGCGACCGTTGAGCTGGTAGCCTTTCTGAAACACCTTCAGACAGCAATTCGGCTCTACGTCAGCGCATTCCTGAGCAGCCATCGCCTGATGGTAAACAGCGTTGAACGGTTCGTTTTGCGGATCGATCGCTTCAAGCTGATAGCGCTTGAGGGTGTCGTGGAACATTTTCAGGGTCAGCTCGATGCCTTCGCGCATCGGACGGATGTTTTCGTCGTCCGGGCTCGAAAGCTCAAGGCCCCGTTCCAGGCTGTCGACGATTGGCAACAAGTCGCCGGCGAATTTCTCCAGGGCGAATTTGTGCGCCTTCTCGACGTCCAGTTCGGCACGGCGGCGGACGTTCTGCAGATCGGCAGCTACGCGCAGAGATTGATCTTGCGCTGCGGCCAATTGCTCTTCGAGCACTTGCACACGGGTCGCCAGGTCATCACTCGAACCTTCCGGCGCCTGAGGGGCATCTGGGTTTTGCGTATCTACTGTCTGTTCGTCAGCCATAGAATTCTCCTTTCAATTTCGTCCGCGAGCCTGACTCGCGCTTCTGTCCCGATATATGGGGCCGCAAAATCAGGCTTCAAGGGCCTTCAAGCATTAACCCTACAAAAAAGTGCCGCATTTTCATTCCCTGATGCACTAAGAAGTTTTGCGGTTCAAGCAAATCGAGCTAAGCGAGGGCATTGTCAGGCCGAAACAAAACACTGTATAAATAACCAGACCTAAAGCCTGGGAGCGGCCTTTATGCTGGTGCACCTGTCCGTACATAACTACGCCATCGTTGAACATCTCGATCTCGAACTTGATCGCGGGATGAGCGTGATCACAGGGGAAACCGGTGCCGGCAAGTCGATCATGCTCGACGCCCTCGGCCTGACCTTGGGCGATCGCGCCGACAGCGGCGTGGTTCGCCCGGGCGCCGACAAGGCCGACATCCTTGCAACTTTCGATCTGGTCGACATCCCTGAAGCCAGCGCCTGGCTGGCCGAGCGCGATCTGGACATCGAAGGCCCGTGCATCCTGCGCCGAGTCATCACCAGCGAAGGCCGTTCGCGCGGCTACATCAACGGCACGCCCTGCCCGCTTGGCGATCTCAAAGCGTTGGGCGAGTTGCTGATTGATATCCACAGCCAACACGAACACCAGTCGCTGTTGAAAACCGATACCCATCGCCGCCTGCTCGACGAATACGCTGGCGCGACCGATCTGGCCCGGCAAGTGCAGCTTGCAGCCCAACGCTGGCGCCAGACTCGTCAGGAACTGGAGCGTCTCTCCAATTCCGGCGACGAACAGCGCGCCCGCCATCAATTGCTCAGCTATCAGCTCGAAGAACTGGAAAACCTTGGTCTCGGCGATAACGAACTGGAGCAACTGGAGCAGGAACACAAGAATCTGACCAACGCTGAGACCTTGCTGGGCATTTGCCGGCAAGTGGTCGAGCAGTGCAGTGAAAGTGACTCCGGCAATGTCCTGAACGCACTGACCGCCAGCCTCAATCGCCTGTCGAGCGTGAATAATTCGGTCGGCGCGCTGGGTGAGGCCAGCAGCCTGCTGACCAGCGCACAAATCCAGGTCGAAGAAGCGGTCGGCGAACTCAACCGCTTCCTCGACAACTTCGACGCTGATCCGGCACGCCTGCAATATCTCGAAGAACGTCTCGACGCTATTTATACGCTGGCGCGCAAACACCGAATCCAGCCAACCGAAGTCGCGGAAATGCAGCAGAAGCTGCTGGATGAAATCGAAACCCTTAACGCCAACGATGAATCCATCGAGCGCTTGGGTGAGGAACTGGCGTCCTACGCTCGTCATTATCAGGAGAAGGCCCGCGAGCTGAGCGATTTGCGCCATCAGGCGGCGGGCAGTCTTGCCAGTGCAGTAGAGCAGGAGATTCAGCGCCTGGGCATGCCCGGCGGGCGATTTACCATTGAACTGCGCGCCAACAGCAGTGACGAACTGCTGCCGAATGGGCTGGAACAGGTTGAATTGCTGGTCAGCGCCAACCCAGGTCAACCGCTTAAAGCACTGGCGAAAGTGGCATCGGGAGGCGAGCTGTCACGGATCAGTCTGGCGATTCAGGTGATAACGGCGCAGACATCGCGCGTGCCTACGCTGGTCTTCGACGAAGTGGACGTGGGGATTGGTGGCCCGACCGCTGAAATTGTCGGTCAGCTGCTACGTCGCCTGGGTGATCGCGGCCAGGTTCTGACGGTGACGCACTTGCCGCAAGTGGCGGCGCAGGGACATCAGCATCTGTTCGTGCACAAAGTCCGCGGCGAACAGGCAACCCACACGGCCGTATCCAAGCTCAGCAAGAACGACCGCATAGAAGAAGTGGCGCGCATGCTCGGCGGCATCGATCTGACCAAGGAATCTCTGGCTCACGCGAAAAAGATGGTCGTCACCGCGAAAGTTTAAGATTTAGAAACAATAAAAAGCACGAAGGCGACCCTTGGGTCGCCTTCGCTCGTTTCGCGAACCTGAAATTCGCGCGACATGCTTACTTTTTCTTGCGCACGTACAGCACCAGGTTGTGATCAACCATCTCAAAGCCATGCTTCTCGACGATCGACTTCTGAAGTTTTTCGATTTCTTCGTCGAAGAACTCGATCACTTCACCGGTTTCCACGTTGACCATATGGTCGTGGTGGCCACCGTCAGCCAGTTCGAATACCGCGTGGCCGCCGTCGAAGTTGTGACGGACCACGAGGCCAGCTGCTTCGAACTGGGTCAGAACACGGTAAACCGTGGCCAGACCGACGTCCTCGCCAGCTTCCATCAACGCCTTGTAGACGTCTTCGGCACTCATGTGACGCTGCTCGGTAGAGTCGAGCATTTGCAGGATCTTGACCCGTGGCAGGGTCACTTTGAGGCCGGCTTTGCGTAGTTCGCTATTTTCAACCATGGTCAGCTTTCTCGCGATGCTGCTTCGCAGCTTCTCTTAATGCGGGTATGATCGGCGTTTACGTTGTCCCAGCCAAGATAGTGGAAGTCGCCCACCGATGCAAAACACCAAGCTCTTGCTAACCAGTTTCACCTTTGTGGGACTGCTCGCACTCGCCGGTTGTTCATTCCCCGGGGTTTACAAAATCGACATCCAGCAGGGCAATGTCGTCACGCAGGACATGATAGACCAGTTACGCCCGGGAATGACCCGGCCGCAAGTACGGTTTATCATGGGTAACCCTCTGCTTGCCGACACGTTCCATGCCGATCGCTGGGATTATCTGTACAGCCTGCAACCGGGTGGCGGTGAACGCCAACAGGAACGCGTCAGCGTTATTTTCAACTCAAACGACCAGCTTGTCAGCCTGTCCGGTGACTTTATGCCGGGCGTCAGCCGTGACGAAGCCATTCTCGGCAAGGACAGTGGCACTTCTGTGACCGCTCCTGCTGAAAACGCCGAGAAGCCAGCACCGGAAAAACCGGTCAAGCCAGGTTCCTTGCTGGATCAGATCCAGAAGGATGTCGATGGTGTGGAAACCGTTCCGGTTCCGACGCCAGAGCCGCTGGACACCTCGCCGCAGTAATTGGCGAGGCAATAAAAAACCCGGAAATTCCGGGTTTTTTATTGTCTGGCGTTTGGCGCTCCTAAAGATTCCGGGCTTTAGCCTCGGCCGCTTTGGCCGCGCGCAGGCGCCGAACCTCTTTCGGATCGGCGAGTAACGGGCGGTAAATCTCGATGCGATCCCCAGCTTGAATCAGCCGCGAATCAGCATCGGCAACCACTTTGCCGAAAATACCCAACGGGCATTGCGCCAGATCCAGCTCGGGAAACTCTACGCCAATCCCCGATGCAACGACTGCCGCCCGAACTGTCGCGCCCTCTGCCACGCTGACCGAGCGCAAAACCTGACGATCAACCGCGGCATACACCACTTCTATCTCGATCACCGGCTTAACCATGCATCTGCTTGGCACGCTGGCAGAACGCATCCACCAGCGTATTGGCGGCCTGATTGAACAGCGGCCCCAATGTGGCACGCACCAGCGGCCCGGCGTAATCGAACGACAAGTCCAGACTGATCTTGCAGGCTTTTTCGTTCAACACCTTGAACACCCAGACGCCGTGCAGTTGATTGAAAGGCCCCTCTTCAAGGTTCATTTCGATCGACTGCCCTGGTACCAGCGTATTGCGCGTGACGAAATGCTGGCTGAGCCCGCCCTTCGCCACCCCCACGCTGGCGCGCATGTGCTCGGGCGAGCTTTCCAGCACCTCGGCGGCCGAGCACCACGGCAGAAACTCCGGGTAACGCGCCACGTCGTTGACCAGGTCATAGAGGAATTGCGCCGGGTACGGCAGCAGTGCTGATCGTTGAATATGTGTCGTCATGTAAGCGTTACTTCCAGAGCTGAGCGGCAAACACTACAACAATGCCGATAGGCGCCACGTAGCGCATCAAGAACAAAGACAGGGCAAACAGTGCCGGGTTGCGGATCGACAATTCGTCACGCACCGCCTCACGCCCCATCACCCATCCGGCGAACAATACAAAACACAGGCCACCGAGCGGCAACATGATCCGCGAGGTGAAGAAATCGATCACGCCGAAGAAGTCCAGACCGCTCTGCGCACCCCATTGGTAGAGGTGGAACGCTCCGCCTTCGTTCACGAAAAATTTGGCTTCCTTCCAGATATTGAAGGAGAACACTGTACCCAGACCGACGAACCAGCAGGTGAACGCCAACCAGAACGTCACCCAGGCGCGGCTGACTTTCGTGCGCTCAACCAGATAGGCAACCATCGGCTCCAGCAGGGAAATTGCCGAACTCCAGGCAGCAATCGCCACCAGCACAAAGAACACCACGCCCATCAACTGACCGAATGCCACATTACCAAACGCAAATGGCAGGCTGACGAACATCAGGCCAGGTCCTTCGCTAGGATTCAGGCCTCCGGCAAACACGATCGGGAACAACGCCAGACCGGCGACCAGCGAAACAAAGGTATCGAGCAGCGCCACGCCGACGACCGTGCCGGACAGCGAAGCGTTTTTCGGCATGTAAGCGCCATAGATCATGATCGAGCCGACGCCGACGCTCAGCGAAAAGAACGCGTGCCCCATCGCTGGCAGCAAGCCGTCGAGGACTTTTTCCGGGTGGAAGTCGAACATGAAATGCACGCCTTCCATGAAATGCCCGGTGGTCATGCTGTAACCCAGCAGTACCAGCACCATCACGAACAACAGCGGCATCATGATGCGCAAGCTGCGCTCAAGCCCGGCAACCACGCCTTTGGCGATCACATACGCTGACAGCAGCATAAAAATCGTGTGCCAAAGTGTCAGGCGCCATGGATTGGAGATGACATTGCCGAAATAAGCGCCGACCTGCTCGGCTGTCGCGCCCTGGAAGTCACCGCGCCCCATATCGACGATGTAGTCCAGCGACCAGCCGCCGACCACGCTATAGAAAGACAGGATCAACAATGCCGTGATCATCCCGGCAAATGCGCCCCACGACCACTTGCCCGAGTGCCCGGCTTCCAGCGCCAGCACCTTCAAGGCGTTCGCCGGACTTTGCCGGGCGCGCCGGCCGATCAGGGTTTCAGCGAGCATGACGGGGATGCCGATCAGCGCGATGCACGCCAGAAACATCAGTACAAATGCACCGCCGCCGTAGACCCCGACCATGTACGGGAACTTCCAGATACTACCCAGTCCCACGGCCGAACCGGTCGCGGCGAGTATGAATACCCAGCGGCTAGCCCAACTGCCGTGGACAGAAACCTTGTCTGTCGACATCGTTTATCACGCCCAAGCGTTAGAAAAAGAGGCCGCATTGTCCGGGATTCACTCAACCTGCTCAAGCACGCAGCATCACCGTAGCCGACAGCCGTTTATCTCCATATAATGCCGCCCCTATGGCTAAACAGAAGAAACACCCAACAGGGACCATCGCGCAGAACAAAAAGGCGCGACACGATTACTTCATCGAACATAAGTTCGAGGCTGGTCTGGTCCTGGCCGGCTGGGAAGTAAAAAGTCTGCGGGCAAGCAAGCTACAGCTGGTCGACAGCTATGTCCTGCTCAAGGATGGCGAAGCGTGGCTGCTCGGCAGCCACATCACGCCTCTGATGACCGCAAGCACCCACGTCATCGCCGACCCGGTGCGCACGCGCAAATTGCTGCTCAACCGCCGCGAGCTGGAAAAGCTTGCAGCGATGGTGCAGCAAAAGGGTTACGCCTGCGTCTGCCTGTCCTGGTACTGGAGCAAGCACATGGTCAAGTGCGAGATCGCTCTGGGCAAGGGCAAGAAGGAATACGACAAGCGTGACACCGAGCGCGAGCGCGACGCCGGTCGTGAACTGCAGCGCGCTGTGCGCAACAAGGGTAAGGAAGACTAGTCCTCCCCCCTGAAAGCAAAGATCGCAGCCTGCGGCAGCTCCTACAGGAAAACGCAAATTCCTGTGTAGGAGCTGCCGCAGGCTGCGATCTTTTGCTTTAAAAAAATCACATCCCCTTGCGCCGCTCCGCCCGAGCCATGCGCTGAACCTCCTGCCGCACCTCTTCCAGCACTTCTTGCACATACAAAATATGTCGACTGGAGACTTCGCGCGCCTGCTCCGCACGTCCTTCAATAATCGCCAGATACAATTCCCGGTGCTGGGTGATCAGCATGTCGCGGGTTTCCGCGCGCTGCTTGTACATGCCGCCAATGTTGGTCACCACGTTGCGCTTGAGCAGATCAAACAGTCCACGAATGGTGTGCAGCAACACCGCGTTATGACTCGCTTCGGCAATTGCCAGGTGGAATTTCGCATCCGCCGCGCCCTCCTCCGCCCGACCGACCTCGTCGTGACGCGAATAGCAGTCCTGCAGCTCTTCAAAGGCTGCGGTCAACCGCTCACGATCGACATCCGTCGCGCGCAATGCGGCGTAATAGGCGCACGATGCCTCCAGAGTATGCCGAAACTCCAGTAGATCGCGCTGCGCTTCGGGGTTGCTTTCGAGCAGCTGCAGCAGCGGATCACTGAACGTCGAGCCCAGGCTTTCGACAACATAGTTGCCACCGCCCTGACGGCTGACCAGCAGACCTTTCGCTGCCAGCTTCTGAATCGCCTCACGCAACGACGGCCGTGATACGCCGAATTGTTCAGCCAGCGTGCGCTCCGCCGGAAGCCGCTCACCGGACTTCAGCGTGCCCTCAAGGATCATCCCCTCGAGTCGCTCGACAATATCGTCAGACAAACGGCGCTGACGTATCTGATCAAACCCCATAACTCATTTCTCCACGATCCCGACCGCTCGCCGGGCTCTCTATTCTGGCCTATTGGCGCCTCGCCGACACCTACCGGACGCCACTTGCCGAAACCGGATCAGATGCGATCTGCACCGCTGATTCGACAAAAGTTTTAGGGCGACAAATTGACACACCGACATCAAGGCTTTTACCCTAGCCAACAGCGATTGTAAATTGGTCTTACCAATTATCCAAGAACGCTGACAGTGCCTGACCAACAACAATTAGGGGCCACCCCATATGCAAACCTGGCAACAGCTCTATAGCCCGCTCGGCAGTCTCGGCGTGTCCGCACTCGCGGCCGTCATTCCCATCGTGTTCTTTTTTCTCGCCCTGGCGGTGTTCCGCCTCAAAGGCCATGTGGCCGGCAGCATCACCCTCGCTCTGTCGATTGCCGTGGCGATCTTCGCGTTCCAGATGCCGGTCGACATGGCCTTCGCCGCCGCCGGTTATGGGTTCGCCTACGGTCTGTGGCCGATTGCCTGGATCATTGTCGCCGCAGTATTCCTCTACAAACTGACGGTCAAAAGTGGTCAGTTCGAGGTCATTCGCAGTTCGGTGTTATCGATTACTGACGACCAGCGCCTGCAAGTGCTGCTGATCGGTTTTTGCTTCGGCGCGTTCCTGGAAGGTGCTGCCGGTTTCGGCGCGCCAGTGGCAATTACCGCCGCACTTCTCGTCGGCCTGGGCTTCAACCCGCTGTATGCCGCCGGCCTGTGCCTGATCGCCAACACCGCACCGGTGGCGTTCGGCGCACTGGGGATTCCGATCATCGTCGCCGGCCAAGTCACCGGCATCGACGCCTTCAAGATCGGCGC
Organism: Pseudomonas sp. GM80; assembly: GCF_000282515.1. Taxonomy (GTDB): domain Bacteria; phylum Pseudomonadota; class Gammaproteobacteria; order Pseudomonadales; family Pseudomonadaceae; genus Aquipseudomonas. The sequence goes on along the minus strand of NZ_AKJD01000253.1, from coordinate 14,941 downwards.
CATGACCGGTCGCCAACTACCGCTGCTGTCGTTGTTCGTGCCGTTCTGGTTGATTTTCATGATGGATGGTCTGCGCGGCGTGCGTGAAACCTGGCCGGCCGCACTGGTTGCCGGCTTGAGTTTCGCCGTCACTCAGTACTTCACGTCCAACTTCATCGGCCCGGAATTGCCGGACATCACCTCGGCGCTGGCCAGCCTGGTCTCGCTTACCCTGTTCCTGAAAATCTGGCAGCCAAAACGCACCGCCGGCGCGCAAATCGCTGGCGCCACGTCGAGCGCAGCGATTACCGCCAGCGTCGGCGGTTTCGGCCAGAAACGCACCACTGTGGCTTCGCCTTACAGCCTCGGGGAAATTTTCAAGGCCTGGTCGCCGTTCCTGATCCTCACCGTGCTGGTAACCATCTGGACGCTGAAACCTTTCAAGGCGATGTTCGCCGCGGGCGGCTCGATGTACAGCTGGGTGTTCAACTTCGCGATTCCGCACCTTGATCAACTGGTGATTAAAACTGCACCGATTGTTGCTGCTCCGACCGCCATTCCTGCGGTGTTCAAACTCGATCCGATTTCCGCGACCGGCACGGCGATTTTCTTCTCCGCACTGATCTCGATGCTGGTGCTGAAGATCAATTTCAAAATTGGTCTTACCACTTTGAAAGAAACCTTCTACGAACTGCGCTGGCCAATTCTGTCGATCGGCATGGTGTTGGCATTTGCCTTCGTCACCAACTATTCCGGCATGTCGTCGACCTTGGCACTGGTGCTGGCCGGTACGGGCGCGGCGTTTCCGTTCTTCTCGCCGTTCCTCGGCTGGCTGGGGGTGTTCCTCACCGGCTCGGATACTTCGTCCAACGCGCTGTTCAGTTCGCTGCAAGCGACCACGGCACACCAGATCGGCGTCAACGACACCCTGCTGGTCGCAGCGAATACCAGCGGCGGCGTGACCGGCAAGATGATCTCGCCACAATCGATCGCCGTGGCCTGCGCCGCGACTGGACTGGTCGGCAAAGAATCGGATCTGTTCCGCTTCACCCTCAAGCACAGCCTATTCTTTGCAACGATTGTCGGTCTGATCACTCTGGCTCAGGCCTACTGGTTCACCGGCATGCTGGTGCATTAAACCGATAAGAAATAGAGAAAAAACCGACGCCGGTTGGTGATGCCGGCGTCAGCAATTCACAACCCGGTCTGTAAGGCTGCTGAAAGCAACGTTCTCTATATTCAGCAGCCGCAACAGACGGATAACCGGGCCCACCCGGAGACACGCCTGATGAGCGAGCTTTTTTACAACGCTGTGCCGAACGCGACCCGCGTGGCACCGCCACTGCCCGAACCTCGGCAATACCCCAGCGAAAAACCATCGCGGGTGTACCTGTTCGGCACGTGCGTGGTCGACCTGTTCTACCCCGAGGCCGGGATGGACGCGATCCACTTGCTGGAGCGCGAAGGGATCCGGGTCGAGTACCCGCAAGGACAAAGCTGCTGCGGCCAACCGGCCTACACCTCGGGTTACACCGAGCAGGCGCGGACGGTAGCGCGCTCGCAACTGGCGCTGTTTGCCGGCGATTATCCGGTGGTGGTGCCGTCAGGTTCCTGCGCCGGCATGCTGCGCGAACATTACGCCGACTTGTTCAAGGATGAGCCGGACACGCTGAAACAGGTTCAGGCCCTCGCGGCCCGCACCTACGAACTGGCCGAGTTCCTGTTGTTTGTCTGCAAGGTGCAGCTCAAGGACAGCGGCGAACCGGTCAAAGTCGCCCTGCACACTTCGTGTTCGGCGCGCCGCGAAATGAACACCCACCTGCACGGCCGCGAGTTGTTGGCGCAGTTGAGCAACGTGGAACGGGTCAACCATGACCACGAAAGCGAATGCTGTGGCTTCGGCGGAACATTCAGCGTCCGTATGCCAGACATTTCCGGCGCGATGGTGGCTGACAAGACCCGTTCGCTGAAGGATTCCGGCGCACATAAGGTGTTGAGCGCCGATTGTGGCTGTTTGATGAACATCAACGGCGCATTGGAGAAACAAAAAGAAACGCTACGCGGGCAACATCTCGCCAGCTTTCTGTGGCAACGAACCGGAGGTGCGCAATGAGCACTTCCGCGATTATTCCTACGGTCGCCGTAGAAGAAGATTTCCGCACCCGGGCGCACAACGCCTTGGGTGATCAGCAGTTGCGGAACAACTTCCGTACTGCGATGGATTCATTGATGAGCAAACGGGCAGCGGCTTTCAGCGATGCCCATGAAAGAGAACACTTGCGTGCTCTGGGCAACTCGATCAGAGCCCGCGCGCTCTCCAAGTTGCCCGACCTGCTCGAGCAACTGGAAACAAACCTGACCCGCAACGGTGTGACAGTGCACTGGGCGGAAACGGTGGACGAGGCCAATGGCATCGTCTTATCGATCATCCGCGCTCACGAGGCGCGGCAAGTGATCAAGGGCAAATCGATGGTCAGCGAAGAGATGGAGATGAACCATTTCCTCGAGGCTCAAGGCATTGAATGCCTGGAGTCCGACATGGGGGAATACATCGTCCAGCTCGACCACGAGAAGCCTTCACACATCATTATGCCGGCGATCCACAAGAATGCCGGTCAGGTCGCGTCCTTGTTCCACGACAAACTTGGCGTGGAATACACCAAGGACGTTGACCAACTCATTCAAATCGGTCGCAAAGTCTTGCGACAGAAATTCTTCGAAGCGGACATCGGCGTCTCCGGTGTCAACTTCGCCGTGGCCGAAACCGGCACCCTGCTGCTGGTGGAAAACGAAGGCAACGGCCGCATGACCACCACCGTGCCGCCGGTGCACATCGCCGTCACCGGCATCGAAAAAGTCGTGGAAAACCTGCGCGACGTGGTGCCGTTATTGTCCCTGCTGACCCGCTCGGCGCTCGGCCAACCAATCACGACCTACGTCAACATGATCTCCGGCCCGCGCAAGGAGCACGAACTCGACGGCCCGCAGGAAGTGCACCTGGTGCTGCTCGACAACGGTCGCAGCCAGGCTTTCGCCGACAGTGAATTGCGCCAGACCTTGAACTGCATCCGCTGCGGCGCCTGCATGAATCATTGCCCGGTATACACCCGCGTCGGTGGCCATACCTATGGCGAGGTTTACCCGGGACCGATCGGCAAAATCATCACGCCGCACATGGTCGGCCTAGCGAAAGTCCCGGATCACCCGAGCGCGTCATCGCTGTGCGGGGCCTGCGGTGAAGTCTGCCCGGTAAAAATTCCCATCCCGGCAATCCTGCGGCGCTTGCGCGAAGAAAACGTCAAAGCCCCCGACAGCCCGCACCAAGTGATGCGCGGTCAGGGCAGCAAATATTCGCGTAAGGAACGCTTTATCTGGAACGCCTGGGCCATGCTCAACAGCTCGCCAACCTTGTATCGATTGTTCGGTTTCTTCGCCACGCGCCTGCGTGCATTGACCCCGAGCAACGTCGGCCCGTGGACACAAAACCACAGCGCGCCGAAACCCGCCGCACGCTCACTGCACGACATGGCCCGCGAGCATCTGGCCAAACAGGGAGACCGCTGATGAGCGCCAAAGAAAATATCCTCGGCAAACTACGCAAAAGTCTGACGGGCGCCACGCCGATTGCCGACGACTTCGATGTCGATCTGGTGACGCTGCCTTACACCTACACTGCCGAACAACGCATCCCACAACTGCGCAAATTGATGGAAGCGGTGCACACCGAAATCCACCTGACCTCCGGCGAAGAATGGCCGGCGCTTCTCGCGCAATTGCTGCGCGATCGTCAGTTGCCGAGCCTGTTGATCGCGCCGACTACTGGCCACGGGCAGAAAATCGCACAGCACTGGGCGAACAATCCTGATCTGCCGACGCTGAAATCCTACGACCGGCCGATGGAAGAATGGAAAGCCGAGCTGTTCAACGACACCCCGGCCAGCCTCACCGGCACCCTCGGTGCCATCGCCGCCACCGGCAGCCTGATCATGTGGCCAACCCGCGAAGAACCACGGCTGATGAGTCTGGTGCCGCCGGTGCATTTCGCGCTGCTCAAGGCCAGCGAAATCCGCGACAACTTTTATCAGGTTCAACAGGAATTCGAATGGGCCCAAGGCATGCCGACCAATGCGTTGCTGGTGTCCGGCCCTTCAAAAACCGCCGACATTGAACAAGTCCTGGCCTACGGCGCACACGGCCCGAAAGACCTCGTGGTGCTGATTCTGGAGGACCAATGACGCTGCCAGTGAATTTCCTGCGTGATGCGCAGCAACTAATTCCGGCCGAGCGCCGTTTTGATGATCCGTTATCGACGCTGGCCTTCGGCACTGATGCGAGTTTTTATAGGCTGATTCCGCAGTTGGTGATTCGCGTTGAATCTGAAGACGAAGTGGTTGCGCTGCTGAAACTGGCTCAACGTGACCACGTCCCGGTGACGTTCCGTGCGGCGGGTACCAGCCTGTCAGGTCAGGCAATCAGCGACTCGGTTTTGATTGTGCTTGGGGATAACTGGAACGCTCGCGAGATTCGTGGCCAAGGTACGCAAATCCGCCTGCAACCGGGCGTGATCGGTGCGCAAGCCAATGCGTGGCTGGCGCCGTTCGGGCGTAAGATCGGCCCGGATCCGGCCTCGATTAACGCCTGCAAAATCGGCGGCATCGTCGCTAACAATGCCAGCGGCATGTGCTGCGGGACTGCGCAAAACACCTATCACACGCTGGCCGGGATTCGCCTGGTGCTGGCTGATGGCACGCGCCTGGATACTGAAGACGCGACGAGTGTTGCGGCATTTCACGCCAGCCACGGCGAACTGCTCGAACGCTTGGCGACTTTAGGCCGCGAGACCCGCGCCAACGCCGAACTGGCTGCACGAATCCGCCACAAATACCGTCTGAAAAATACCACCGGCCTGTCACTCAACGCCCTGGTGGATTTCGATGACCCTGTGGATATCTTGAGCCACTTGCTGGTCGGTTCCGAAGGCACGCTCGGTTTCATCAGCGCGGTAACTTACGACACGGTGATTGATCACCCGAACAAAGCCTCGGCGCTGATCGTCTTCCCCGATGTGGAAACTTGTTGCAACGCGGTCACCGTGCTGAAAAGCCAACCGGTATCCGCTGTGGAACTGCTGGATCGGCGCAGCCTGCGCTCGGTGCAGGACAAACCGGGCATGCCCGCTTTCGTACAACAGCTGTCGAACAATGCCTGCGCATTGCTCATCGAATCCCGCGCCGCGTCTTCCACTTTGTTGCAGGAACAACTGGCACAGATCATGGCTTCACTCAGTGGTTTCCCAGTGGAGAAGCAGGTCGACTTCACCGAAGACCCTGCCGAAAACGCCAAGCTTTGGGCGATCCGCAAGGACACCTTCCCCGCCGTTGGCGCTGTGCGCAAAACCGGCACCACGGTAATCATCGAAGACGTGACCTTCCCGGTCGAGCAATTGGCGATTGGCGTGAATCGCTTGATCGAACTGTTCGAAAAACATTCCTACGACGAAGCGATCCTTTTCGGGCACGCACTGGAAGGCAATCTGCATTTTGTCTTCACCCAAGGCTTCAACAACCCGGAAGAAGTCGCACGCTATCAAGCGTTCATGGACGACGTCGCGCAACTGGTGGCGGTGGAATTCGGCGGCTCGCTGAAAGCTGAACACGGCACCGGGCGCAACATGGCGCCGTTCGTGGAACTGGAATGGGGCAGCGACGCTTACCAACTGATGTGGCAGCTCAAACGTCTGCTCGACCCGAATGGCATTCTCAACCCGGACGTGGTGCTCAGCGAAGATCCACAGATCCATCTCAAACATCTGAAACCGCTGCCGGCGGCCGACGAGATTGTCGATAAGTGCATCGAGTGCGGCTTCTGCGAACCGGTCTGCCCCTCGAAAGGCCTGACCCTGAGCCCGCGCCAGCGCATCGTGATCTGGCGCGATATCCAGGCAAAAAAACGTGCCGGCGTCGACACCACCGAACTGGAAAAAGCCTACGAATACCAAGGCATCGAAACCTGCGCCGCCACAGGTCTGTGCGCGCAACGTTGCCCTGTAGGCATCAACACCGGCGAGCTGGTGAAAAAGCTGCGTGGCCGACACGCCACGCATCAGAAAACCGCTGACTGGATTGAAGGAAATTTCGCCAAGACTTTGCAGGGCGCACGCTTCACTCTGCACGTGGCTAACGGTGCGCGGATGATGCTCGGCGCGCCGCGTCTGGCGAAACTTTCGGCAACACTGACGCGCTTGTCCAAAGGCCACGTACCGTTGTGGACAAATGCGATGCCGCAACCGGAGAAAGCCATTCGCTTCAGCCCGAGCGTGTCGGATGAACGCCCGCGCGTGGTGTATCTGGCCGCGTGTGTTTCGCGTGTCATGGGGCCGGCGGCGGGCGATAAAGAGCAGATGTCGCTCTACGACAAAACCCGTGGTCTGCTGGAAAAGGCCGGTTACCAAGTGGTCTTCCCGGACAATCAAGACAACCTCTGCTGCGGTCAGCCGTTCGCCTCAAAAGGCTACGCCGAGCAAGCCGAACACAAGCGGCAGGAGTTGATCAGCGCTTTGCTCCACGCCAGTCGCGGCGGTCTCGATCCGATCTACTGCGACACCAGTCCGTGCACCTTACGGCTGGTGCAAGACGTAGGAGAAACCCGTCTGGATCTGTACGACCCGGTGCGTTTCATCCGTACGCACCTTCTCGATCGACTGGACTTCACCCCGCAAGACGCACCGATTGCCGTGCACGTGACCTGTAGCACTCAGCACTTGGGCGAAAGCCAGGCGCTGATCGACCTGGCGCGCAAGTGCAGCAAAACCGTGGTGATCCCGGAAGGTATTCATTGCTGCGGATTTGCCGGCGACAAGGGCTTCACCACGCCAGAGCTGAACAGCCATTCGCTGCGCACCTTGAAGGACGCGGTGCAGCATTGCAGCGAAGGTATTTCCACCAGCCGCACCTGCGAAATCGGCCTGACGCAACACGGCGGAATCGACTATCACGGCCTGGTTTATCTGGTTGATCGAGTCACTCAGGCGAAGGCCAACTGAAGAAAATCAGAACCCTTGCGCAAGACCGCAGTCCACAGAACAGGCCCCGAACACTCGGGGCCGTTCCTTCTTTCGGTGACCGGCGCTCAGGGTCAGCGAAGTCTGGATCCCTCAGCGTAAGGAGATACCCATGAAACGTTCTGTATTGCTTGGTCTGTTCGTGACTGCCTCGATGATGGCCTCCACTTCGTTTGCCGCCGACAAGCCCACCAGCCTCTGCGAAGCCAATCTGCAGACGATAAACAACGCTAAATCGCAATATCAGACCTCGCCCGATCTGAACGCGCGCGTCTCGGCCAGTGTGCAAAAGGCCCAGGATCTCAAGTCCCAAGGCAAGATCGACGACTGCCTGGCGGAAACTCAACGCACCATTCTGGAAATCCAGAACGCCTCGGGCGACACCAAGAAGTGATCTCGGCGAGATGGCGTTTTCATACTAAATGTAAAAAAAACCGAATTCCTGCGTAGCGTGGCGGTCGATTGAACAGGCACTACACTAACGTGGCCTGTCATGACCTCGGCATCGCCGCCAGACCGTCCGGCAGCACCGAGCCCCCATCGTTCAAGGAGATACCCATGAAGCATTCTGCAATTGCTGGATTGTTCATCGCTGGTGCACTTCTGGCGTCGCCGGTGTTTGCGGCGGATAAAGACCTGTGTGCCGGGAATCTTCAAGTTATCAAAGACTTTATCACCAGCTCGCCTTCGATTCCGGAGACCTCGCTGGAGAACGTCAAAACCGCGCACGAAGACGCCACCAAGGCGCAGGCTGCCGGGAATGACAAGGAATGCGTCGAAATCACCAGCGGCATGATCACGAAAATGCAGATCCGCAATCCAACGCGTAACTGACACACCCGGAAGCCAACCTTCGGGTTGGCCTTCCCGGCCGATTGACGTACACTGCACAGGCTTGTTGCTCAAACAGATGTACTGAGCAATGAGTTCGGGGCCGTTTAGGATTCGACGCCGGTTGCGAAACTTTAGGTGCATGCCGACTTGGTAACAGAAGTCGTAAATCCACTGTTGCAACTACTTATAGTTGCCAATGACGAAAACTACGGCCAGGAATTCGCTCTCGCTGCGTAAGCAGCCTTAGCCCTGAGCTTCTGGTACCTTCGGGTCCAGCAATCACCAGGGGATGTCTGTAAACCCAAAGTGATTGTCATATAGAACAGAATCGCCGTGCAGTACGTTGTGGACGAAGCGGCTAAAACTTACACAACTCGCCCAAAGCACCCTGCCCTTCGGGTCGCTGAGGGTTAACTTAATAGAAACGGCTACGCATGTAGTACCGACAGCGGAGTACTGGCGGACGGGGGTTCAAATCCCCCCGGCTCCACCAACTCAACGAAAAAGCCCGCCAAGTGCGGGCTTTTTCGTATCTGGAGTTTGGATAACGCGCCTCAAAAGCCACCGACCGCATCCATCCTGCACCGACCTGCTACCGAGAAATTCTCCTCAGCCCCCCTTCAGGCCCATCAATCAATGCCGATGCCGATGATGCACATCCGGAAAATGCACATGGCTATGACGGATCGGCGCGTGCGAATGCGCGTGGCTATGCGGCTCCAAACCGTCCCACTCAAACGCATGTTCATGCTGATGATGTTCATCATGCACATGGCGATGTTGGTGCTCGAGCGGTTCATGCTGGTGTTCGTGGGCATGGTGCTCCCTCAGGTGAATCCACACACCGAGGGCCATCAACGCTGCAGCGATCGAAAACATCACCGAGACCGACTCACCCAGTATCAGAATCGAGATGACTGCCCCCAGAAAGGGCGCCGTTGAAAAATACGCGCCAGTACGCGCGCTGCCGAGTCCGCGAAGCGCGAGTACGAACAGTACCAGGCTGACGCCGTAGCCGAGAAAGCCCACCAGCAGGATTGAGATCAGTGGGCCGGTGGTGGGCAGTTGCGAACCGATGGCCAAGGCCAGTGAACAATTAACCATGCCGGCCGCCAAGCCTTTGCTGCTGGCGATAAACAGCGCATCCGAGGCCGAGACTTTGCGCGTCAGGTTGTTATCGATTGCCCAACACAGGCAGGCGAAAGCCACGGCCAGAGGGCCGATCCAGTCTTGAGTCGTGACCGCCTCTTGCGGCCAGGACAGAACAACGCCGCCCAAGACGATTGCGATCATGCCGATCACAATGCGTCGGTCTGCGTTCTCTTTGAAAACGATCCACGCCAGCAGCGCCGTCAGCACTGACTCAAGATTGAGCATCAGCGAGGCGGTTGCCCCCGCCGTTCGAGTCAGACCGAACATCAGCGCCACGGGCGCCAGCACACCGCCAAAGGCGATCGCGCCGATCAACCAAGGCCATTCGCCAGCGGCGAGTGCTGGCGCGCGCCAGCCTTTATCGCGAACAAACCGCACAATCGCCAGGCCCACACCGCTGCCGAGATAGAGCAGGCCGGCCAACAGAATGGGCGGAGCATTCACGCCCAAGAGCTTGGCCAATGGCGTGCTCGCGCCAAACAACGCCGCGGCGGCCAATGCGTAGAGCACATTCATGTTCATGATGAGATCGCCCTGTCAGACCCGAGGTGCATGCGTCGGATGGTAGCTTTACTGGCGTAGGAATTATGTGAAGACCGCTTCTTCATCGGATCGCTGGAGAGGCTTGAGCATCCGCCTGCGGGAACACCCCTTCAAGTACACGCTCAAATCCAGCAACATTTAATCCGCATCGCAGCCCGGCGAGCGCTCGTTACTGGCTCTATGCTGCAAACATCGAAGAGCAATGAGGCTGAACATGAAAACCTGGATCGCCGCCGTCATGGTGGCAATGATTTCGCTGTGCGCCCACGCGGCGGACACTCCCGCTCCACGGGTAGAACCCATCGCTTTCAAGGCTGGTGTCGACAGTGTTGTGATTAAACAGTCGATCAAGGGCAATCAAACGGCGGAGTACACGTTCAACGCCAGGGCCGGGCAGGTTCTGACGGTCGATTTCAAACCGTCGAAAACCTCCGCCTACTTCAACATCAATGCCAAAGGCGCGGATTCGGCGTTGTTCAACGGTTCGATCATGGGGAATCACTTCCTTGGCCCATTGCCCGCCGACGGCGAATACACGGTGCAGGTCTATCTGATGCGCAATGCGGCGCGGCGTGCTGAAGTAGCCAGTTACGCGCTGTCGGTAAGCCTTGCCCAAGGTGATGCGGCAGGCGCCAAAACCAAGCGCTGAATTCATTCCGAGGCCGCGTCGCCGGGCAGTTGCGGCGGCAGAGCAGATGAATTTTTCTTCACAGCCCCTTCACAACCAACCCTGTACAGTCCACTCGCTCATTCAAGAAACTACGGTTCGCCCGCGCTCCTGCGGGCTTTTTTTTGCCTGGCGTTTGGCGTCGAGGCGATACACGTAGGTGTCCTGCACGCCATGGCGGGGTGAGTGGCGGGCTTGCGGATGAACTCTGACCCGCACAAAACCCGCCGCTTGGGCCAGTCGCTGGCTACGCGTGTTTGCCGACGAGGTGGTCAGGTAAAACGTTGAATCAGGCAAGCGCTTCACCAATTGAGTGAGGGCGGCGCGCAGGTAACCCTTGCCCGAATACTCGGTGTTGGCCCAGTAACCGACAACAAAGCGCTGGCGCGGACGCGGTTTCAAGCCGATGCAGCCGAGGATGGATTGCCCGTCCGCACTGATGATGAACAACCGGCGCTCACCGGTTTCACTGCTGAAGTCATCACGGGCACGCGATAACGATTCCAGCGCCTGCGCCTCGGTGGTGTGTGGCCGGGCCCAGGCGAGGAATTCTGCGTGCTGTGGATAACTGGCGTTCAGCGCTTGCTGGAACGCCTTGGTCATCGCCGGATCCGGTGATCGCAATGTCAGCGACTCGGTACCGACAGTAAACGCAAACTCCATGCCCCACTCCCTGAACATCGCCCAAACCTCTCAAGTAGGAGCTGCCGAAGGCTGCGATCTTTTGATTGTAAACAAGATCAACAGATCGCAGCCTTCGGCAGCTCCTACAGAGCATCGTCGTTATTTGTATGTGCCGCGGGTGGCCAGATTTTATAGAGCGGTTTGTATTTTCCGCCGCGTCGGTCAATTCTGTCCTTTGATACCCCTGACCGGAGCGCCCGATGCCGCTGCTGACCCTGCCCTGCCAACGCCTGACGCTGGCGATTCTTGCCCCGGATCAGGCCGCGCTGGAAAGTGATTTCTATAAGCGCAACCTGCGCCACCTCGCGCCCTGGTCGCCGATCTGCACCACGGAGTATTTCTCCACCGAACAGATTCGTCGACGCCTGGACATCCAGGCCAGTGCTTTCGAGGCAGGACTGGCCATGCACTTCGCCCTGCTGACGCCGGACGGTGAGCAAATGATCGGCGCGTGCAATTTCAGCGGTGTTATTCGCGGGGCGTTTCAGGCGTGTTATCTGGGTTATCACATCGACGAAGCCCATCAGGGCCAAGGTTTGATGCAGGAAGCGCTGGAGGCCGGCATCGGCTACATGTTCGACAGCCAGAATCTGCACCGGATCATGGCCAATTACATTCCCGGCAACGACCGCAGTGCGCGCTTGCTTGAGCGCCTGGGTTTCGAGCGTGAAGGTTATGCCAAAGCGTATCTGAACATTGCCGGACGCTGGCAGGATCACGTGCTGACGGCGTTGGTCAATCCGCTGTTCGAAACGCCGGAAAAGCGTTGGTCGCGGCAACTGGGTTGAGCTTCACGATTTGTTCAGCAATGGCGACGTATGCTCAAGGTTCTCGCCCCTTCCGGTAGCCTGAAAGCCATGTCGCGTGCCGCCACTTCGCTGTTTCTGCTTGCCGCCCTGCTGTTCTTTTTCGCCTTGGGCAATCACCAGTTGCAAGGCTCTACCGAGGCCCGCGTCGCCGGGATCGCGATGGAGATGCACCTAGACAACGACTGGATAACGCCGCGTCTGTTCGGCGAGCCTTTTCTGGAAAAACCCCCGCTGAGTCTGTGGCTCGACGCCGGCGCCATGCGCGTGTTTGGCGTTTCACCCTGGGCGGTACGACTGGCGTCGGCGGTGGCCGGACTGCTCAGCGTGATGCTGTTGTACGGCATGTTGCGGCGTTTCGGGCGGCCAAGCATCGTTGCGTGGACAGCAAGCATTCTGCTGGCAACCATGGCCAGTTACTGGAGCAACGTGCGTGGGGTCGGCGAGGATGCGCTGCTCGCACTGGGTGTGACGGCGGCGTTGCTGGCGTTTTTTAAGGCACAACGCGCATCGAGCGTGGGTAACTCGTTGCTGTTTGTCGGCGGGATTGCCATCGCCACGTTGAGTAAAGGCGTGCTGGGTCTGGCGATGCCGGGGGTGGTGATTTTTGCTTATCTGCTGGCGGAGACCTTTATCGAGAAACGCCTGAAGGTCAGTGATTGGCTGCGGCCGGGATTGCTGACGCTGGTTGGGCTGATGCCGCTGCTGATCTGGCTGGTCGTGCTTTATCAGCACGGCGGCGCGCCAGCGATCCGGGAGGTGTTGCTGACCAACAGCGTCGGACGGTTCAGCGGATCGTTCGTCGAGGCCGGGCATTACGAGCCGTTCTACTACTACTTGGCCAAACTGCCGGAAGCGTTTTTGCCGTGGAATATTCTGGTGTATCTGGGGCTGTGGCATTTTCGCCAACAACTGAAGGCCAACCGATACCTGCTGTTTTTCAGCCTGTGGATCGTTGCGCAATTCGTGATGCTGACATTGGCTTCGAGCAAGCGCACGGTGTACCTGATGTCGATGACCCCGGCGGCAGCGGTGATTGCGGCCGAGTTTGCGGGGGTGTTGTTCGACAAGCTGAAAGCGTACGAATCCGCCCAGGGTTTTGTCAGCCGAATCGCGAGGCATCGTCAGGCACTGACCGCTGCTGTCCTTACCGTAGTGATCGGCAGCTATCTCGCTGCCGCACAGTGGACGTTGCCGAACGCCGATAAACACCTGTCGTTCCTGCCGCTGACCGAACACATTCAAACGTTGCAAGCGGACGGTCATCAAGTTGCATTGTTTCAAGCCAATGAACGAGTGGGCGGTGCGAGTGTGTTCTATACGCAGAGCGTGCTTAAAGGTCTGGATACAGAGGCGCAGTTGCGGGAGTTTCTCGCTGCGGCAGCTACCAATGTAGCGGTGATTTCGGCGGACACCGAACCTGCCGCACCGCTGAAAGTGTTGAAGACCATGATGGTGGGGCGTCAGGCTTACTACTTCGTCGGCTACTGAATCAATCGTTCGCAGACCAGGACTCATTGGGTTGAGGAGGCTTATTGTGGCGAGGGGATTTATCCCCGATGGGGTGCGCAGCGCCCCCTCTTTTGATTCAAAAGAAAGGACTGCTGCGCAGTCCGTCGGGGATAAATCCCCTCGCCACAGGGTTATTCGTTGCTCAAGGGAGTTACCAAGTTGCTGGCGGGCACTCGCTGTTGATGCTTTTCCAACACCGGCCGCTCCAGCCGCGCCCGCCCATAAAACGCCAACGCCGTCAGCAAACACGCCAACCAAACGAAGATTCCCGCCCAGAACGTGTGGGACATGTAGTGCCAGCCTTGCAGAACCCGCGTCGTGCCATACACAAAACCAAGCAACAACGAACCCCACAGAATCGCGCTGGAAAACCGCCACTGATAGCGCCGTGCGACGAAGTACAGCGCCAGCATGGTGAAACCGCCCGACGCATGTCCGCCCGGCCAGCAGCGCCCCTCGCCTGCTTCATGGAACAGCTGAAAATTGTTGTACCACTCAACGTGAGCCATTTTCCCACCGTACAGCGTGGTTTCGATCGGGCAGTAAACGCTGGTGTGCGCCTTGAGGAAATGAATCACGCCGGTGCAAACGGCAAACGCCACGACGACGAAGAAAAAATCCCTACGGTGATCGGCGGCAAATCGCAGCAGCGGAGCAACTTTACTTCGCTCAAGAAAGGCCCCGAGTCGCGGGCGCTTTTGCGGAGTGACCAACGGCCAGACCACCGACAACATCGCGCCGATCAGGGCGATTTCCGCCGTCCAGTTCGGAATGATCCGCGCCCACTTGTGAGTCAGTTTTTCAAAGAAATGAATCTTGTCGAGCGGGAAGGTTTGGGTCAGCGGATCGAACAGCAGATTGCTGAAAGCGATGTCGATGTTGGTCATGTCGAACATCAGAAACACCAACGTCGCGCAGGCCAGCGGGATGCCGAAGTTGTAAGCGTAAAAACGAGTATTCATTCGGTAGTCACCGTGTGCCAGTCAGAGGCTTCAATGAAGCCGAGCATTTTCGGAGCCGCCGGGCTGGCAGCAGAAACAAACAGTGACGAGCCATAGCCGGGATCGGACGCCGGCACTTTCAGGTCTTTTTCGATTTGCGCCATGCATTCGCTGTGGGTCACCAGAATCAGATTGCGACCCGGTACCTTGTACGCGAGCGCCTCCTGTAACATGCGGCCCTTGCAACTGATCAACCAGTCTTCGCCCACTGCGGCGCGGTTGAACATGTACCCGGCGGTCTGCACGGTGCGCACCATCGGGCTGTTATAGATGTCGGCATTGTTCAGCCCCAGTTGCTCGTACCGCGCACCGACCGCGACCGCGACACTGCGCGAGCGATCGGTGATGCCGTCATTACCGCTCAGGCACGCCGCTTTGGAGTGATCGCAGCGCTCGACGTGGCGCACCAGCACGATCATCTCGCCCTTTTCCCAGCCAGTCGCCAACGCCTGGGCCCCGGCCACGTTGCCATGCGCCAGATCAGGGATCGCCGCCGGGGCGAGCAACCACAACGTCAGTGGGATCACCAGCACCAAAGCGGCCAATACCACCCAGGTGTTGCGAAAACGCGCCAGAGCGCTCAGATCGATCGAGCGTTTGACGCCGAACAGACTCAGTCTCAATTCCACAAAAAGCCGCCTCGCCAGCCTGCATCACTTGTCATTCGATGCGGCGAAGGTACAGAGGCGGGCGTCGGCAGCCG
>NZ_AKJD01000252.1 GCF_000282515.1 Pseudomonas sp. GM80 | reverse complement strand
AGCTGCGGCACGCTGCGATCTCTTGATCTTGAAAAAGCCCAGGTCAAAAGATCGCAGCGTGCCGCAGCTCCTACAGGGGGGAGAGGTAGATTCAGGTAAGGCTGTTTTGCAGGTGGCTGCGCAGTGCCTGGAGTTCTGCTTGCAGGTTTTGCAGGCGCTCGATGGAGAAACCGCTGGCGCCGAGGATGCAAGGGGGAACCGTGCGCGCCCGATCTTTTAGCGCTCGGCCCTGTTCGGTCAATTCGACGATGACTACCCGCTCATCCTCTCGGCTGCGCGTACGGCTGAGCAGGCCTTCGCCCTCTAGCCGTTTCAGCAGCGGCGTCAGCGAACCCGGATCAGTCAGCAGCTTTGCGCTGATTTCTCCGACCGTCAAACCGTCCTTTTCCCACAGCACCATCATCGCCAGGTACTGCGGATACGTCAGGCCCAGCGCCTGCAACAGCGGCTTGTAGACCTTGGTCATCATCAGCGAAGTGGAGTGCAGGGCGAAGCACGCCTGATTGTTCAGCAGCAGTTCTTCGCAGACGTCGGGGGTGTTGCGGTCGGAAGTCATATCAAAGCCTTGATCGGTAATGGTCATGAATCTAGCGCCCGAATGTTTAATGCGCCAGATAATTCGCCAGCGCTAATGACGACCCAGGTCCCGCTGCAGCGCCAGATCCCAAGGGGGCACCGGGCTGAACCGCGTCTTCAGATACTCCAACAACAAGCGACTGCGGGAGTTGGTTTGCTGCTCCATACGCAGTGCGTAGATACCCGTGGATTCCGCCCTCGGCAGGCCACTTTCGCAAAACAGCGGCAGCAACTCGCCGCGCAGCAGGTATTCGCTGGCCAGCCAAGTGGGTAAATGGGCGATGCCCAACCCGGCCAATGCGCCACATACCAGCGCCTCGGCATTGTTGGCGCTCATGCGGATCCGCGCCGGACGGTGCAATTGCATCTGACCGTCCTGTTCGAATCGCCAGGCGAAGGGCGGGGCGAGTCCTTCCCAATCCAGGCCGTCATGTTCGCTCAACTGTGCGGGGTGCTTGGGGATACCGCGACGCTTGAGGTAGTCCGGGCTGGCGCAGGCAATGCGCACCATGCTCGCCAACGGCGTGGCCACCAGCCGCGTATCGGCCAGTTGCCCTGCGCGCAACACCAGATCAACCTTGCCCAGGTTCGAACCGCCCATGTCGACGAAGCTGTCGATCAGGTGCAATTGCACATCCAGCCCCGGATAGAGGACGAGGAAGTCGGCAATCACCGGCGCCAGATGTCGCCGCCCGAACGCGGCCGGGGCATCGATGCGGATCAAGCCTTCGGGGGCGCTGCTCAAGGACACCGCTTCAGCCCGGGCCAGTTGCAATTCGGCGACGATGCGCCGCGCCCGCTCGGCGAACGCCAGACCGGCCGGCGTGGCGAGTACGGCGTGGGTGCTGCGAATGAACAACTGGCTGCCGACGGCATTTTCCAGGCTGTCGATACGCCGCGCGACCGCTGAGGGCGTCAGCGGATGACGGCGCGAGGCGGCGGAAAAACTGCCACTCTCCAACACGTCGAGAAACAGCCCGAGTTGGTCGGTCAATTGATTGGGATTCATGTTCGGCCCGGTGCTTGTGCGAAATCGGCATAGCCATTGTGCGTTGCTGTGCGTTTCCCCGCCAGCGGCGACTGCGTAGGATGAGTTGCCTGACGTTAGAGGAATTGGGCTGTGATGGAGTTTTTGTTGTACCTGCTGTTTGGCGCCGCACTCGGCACCTTGGGTGGCATTTTTGGCATCGGCGGCGGTTTGATCGCGATTCCGTTGCTGGGCGTGTGGTTCGGCCTCGATCAACAGATCGCTCAAGGCACGGCGCTGGTCATGGTGGTGCCCAACGTAATGCTGGCGCTGTGGCGCTATCACCAGCGCAATCGCATCGAACTGCGCCACGCGCTGCCACTGGCGCTGATGGGCTTTTGTTTTGCCTGGATAGGTTCGATCTGGGCGGTCGGCATCGATGCGCAAACCATGCGTATCGGTTTCGTTGCGTTCCTTGTGGTGTTGTCGGCTTACAAC
This sequence comes from Pseudomonas sp. GM80, assembly GCF_000282515.1. Taxonomy (GTDB): domain Bacteria; phylum Pseudomonadota; class Gammaproteobacteria; order Pseudomonadales; family Pseudomonadaceae; genus Aquipseudomonas. Next base: position 70,062 of record NZ_AKJD01000252.1, on the reverse strand, counting down.
CTGTTGAAGATGTTCGGCAAGCAACCCGCTACGACTTCCGAAATGCGCTATTCGTGGCCGTGGCTGGGTGTGCTCGGCGCGGCGTCCGGGACCATGGGCGGATTGTTTGGTGTCGGCGGGGCGGTGGTGGCGACGCCAGTGCTGACCAGCCTGTTCGGCACCACACAAGTCGTCGCGCAGGGTTTGTCGCTGGCGCTGGCACTGCCAAGTACCGGCGTGACCCTGGTGACCTACGCAGTGCATCACGAGGTGGACTGGATGATCGGTTTGCCGCTGGCCATTGGCGGGCTGGCCAGCATCAGTTGGGGCGTGAAAGTCGCCCACGCGATGCCGGAAAAACTCCTGCGCGGGTTGTTCTGCGGCTTTCTGGTGCTGTGTGCGGTGATGCTCGCGTTTAAAGTTTGAAGCCTTCGACGATGTGCTCGGCCAGGCACTCGGTGATCGGCGACGGGTTGTTCAGGTTGCGGATCAGCATGATGCTGGCCTCGGGCAACAGCGGCAGATCTTCGGCAGCACCGAGAATGCGCATGTCCGGGGTGATCAGGCTTTCCAGTTGCGCGGTGATCGCCAGACCCGCGCTGACCACGGCCATCAGCGCCGACAAACTGGTGCTGTTGTAGGCAATGCGGTAATCGCGGCCCATCGCGTCCAGTGCATTGCACGCCCACAAACGGCAGAAACAATCACTGTTGAACATCGCCAGCGGCAGCGGCGTTTGTTCATGGGCGCTGAAATTTTGCGCCTCGGCCCAGACGAAACGCTCCTTGCGCAGCAGTTGGCCGATCTCGTTGCCCGGTTCGCGGGTAACGATCGACAGATCCAGATCGGTGCGCTGCAACAGTTGTTTGGTCGACTCGCAATGCACTTCGATCTGGATCAACGGATAGAACTGGGCGAATCGCGACAGAATCCCCGGCAGAAAACGCATCACATAATCGTCCGGTGTACCAATGCGCACCGTGCCGACCATGTGCGGTTCGCGCAGAGTGTTGAACACCTCGCTGTGCAGCTTGAGGATGCGCCGCGCGTAACCGAGCAGCACCTGGCCTTCGGCAGTCAGGCGTACCTGTCGGCCGTCGCGCTCGAACAATTGGCGCTGCAACACGTCCTCTTCCAGACGCTTCATCTGCATGCTCACCGCCGATTGCGTGCGGTTGACCATTTCACCGGCGCGGGTAAAACCGCCCTGATCGGCAATCGCGACAAAGGTGCGCAACACATCGGTATCGATACTGGGGTAGGCCGACAATTGATGAATCTCCGTGATGCATGCCATCAGAAACATTCGTTGGATTGATCTTAGCGCTGGCGCGAGACTTGAGCCATCCACATGGAGGGCAACACGATGAAAGGTCAAAGAGAGTATGTAAGCGAAGACAAATTTGACGGCCACGGCCATATCGTTTCCGACCTGCTGCACAAGTTTAGCCGCTGGTATGAATTGCACCGTGAACGTGAGTTGCTCGCCAGTCTGAGCGACGAAGCGTTGAAAGACATCGGGGTCAGTCGTGCCGACGTCGAACACGAGTCTGTGCGGCCGTTCTGGGATGATCCGATGCATAAATGATGACGCCAGTGCTACACAAAACACTTTCAGGTGAGGTAGGTTGCGAGCAGACAAGGAGATGCTCATGCCCGCGACACTGGCCTTTTCCCTCAAACAGGCGCGACGTCTGGCGCTGGCCGCCCAAGGGTTCAACGGGCGCCAGCCGCCGACCGTCAAGGCCGCTCACCTCAACCGGCTGATCGAACGGCTGGGCTTGCTGCAAATTGATTCCGTCAACGCCGTGGTGCGCTCGCACTATCTGCCGCTGTTTTCACGTCTCGGTAACTATCCTTCTGACTTGCTCGACCAGGCTGCCTGGAGTTCGGGGCGTCGTCGTTCGTTGTTCGAATATTGGGGGCATGAGGCGTCGTTGTTGCCGCTGTCGATGTATCCGTTGATGGGCTGGCGCATGCAACGCGCCAGGCGCGGCGAAGATATTTATCAGCAACTGGCCAAGTTTGGTCGCGAGCAGCAAGACGTTGTACGTCGCGTGTTGAGTTCGGTGCAAGAGCAGGGCGCGATCGGCGCCGGCAGTCTGTCGACCCGCGAAGACAAGGCCGGGCCATGGTGGGACTGGAGCGCGGAAAAGCACGCGCTGGAGTGGTTGTTTGCTGCCGGTGAAGTGACGGTGGCGGGGCGGCGTGGGTTTGAGCGTTTGTATGATTTGCCGGAGCGAGTGATTCCTTCGTCCATTCTGCAGCAAGCGTTGCCCGATGAGGCTGAGGCGCAGCGTGGTTTGCTGTTGCATGCAGCACAGGCGTTGGGCGTGGGTACGGAGAAAGACCTGCGCGATTACTTTCGTTTGAATCCGGCGGATGCGCGTCCGCGACTGGCTGAGCTGGTCGAGGCGGGGCAACTGCAAATATGCGAAGTGGCCGGTTGGCGGCAGATCGCCTATTGCCTGCCGGAGCCGAAAGTCCCGCGCAAGGTGGTTGCCAGTGCGCTGCTGTCGCCCTTCGATTCGTTGATCTGGGAGCGCAGCCGCACCGAGCGGTTGTTCGATTTCCGCTATCGGCTGGAGATCTACACGCCGCAGGACAAGCGGGTTTACGGCTATTACGTGTTGCCGTTTTTGCACAATGAGCGGATTGCGGCGCGGGTTGATCTACGTGCCGAACGGGCGGCGGGGCGGTTGGCGGTGCATGCGGTGCACGAGGAGGAGCCGGGGCTGGATGAGGCGGGGATGTTGGCGCTGGCGGTGAATTTACGGCGGATGGCGGATTGGTTGGGGCTTGCGCGGGTACAGCTCAATTGTCAGCGCGAGAGTGCCGCACGATTACGAGTGGCATTCGCCCAAATCGGCTGTGACTGAACTGACGCCATCGCTGGCAAGCCAGGCTCCCACAGTGTTCTGCGTCGTACACAGATTTTGTGATCGGCGCGGTCACTGTGGGAGCCTGGCTTGCCAGCGATGAGGCCGGTTCAAACGACAAAGATATCGAACCCTAGCGGCGAACCTGTTGAATGAGGGGGGGGGGATGAGCGGGCGCCTTCGCGAGCAAGCTCAGCTCCTACGTTGACCGCGTCATTCATCAATTTTGTGCGCGACGCAGATCCTGTGGGAGCCTGGCTTGCCAGCGAAGAGGCCCGTTCAAGCGATAAAGATATCGAACTCTAGCGGCGAACCTGTTGAATGAGGGGGCGCCTTCGCGAGCAAGCTCAGCTCCTACATTGACCGCGTCATTCATCAATTTTGTGCGCGACGCAGATCCTGTGGGAGCCTGGCTTGCCAGCGAAGAGGCCGGTTCAAGCGATAAAGATATCGAACTCTAGCGGCGGACTTGCTTGAGGGTTTCAGCGATGAGGAACGCCAACTCCAGCGACTGATCGGCATTCATCCGTGGATCACAATGCGTGTGATAGCGATCCGACAAGCCGTCTTCGGTAATCGGCCGCGCACCACCGATGCACTCGGTGACGTTTTGGCCGGTCATCTCGATGTGAATCCCGCCGGCATAAGTGCCTTCAGCCTCATGCACCTGGAAGAACTGCTTCACCTCGCCAAGAATCTGCGCGAAGTCGCGAGTCTTGTAGCCGCTGCTGGCCTTGATGGTATTGCCGTGCATCGGGTCGGAACTCCACAGCACCTGCTTGCCTTCACGCTGCACCGCGCGGATCAGCGCCGGCAGGTGATCGCCGACCTTGTTCGCCCCCATCCGCGCGATCAAATTCAGGCGACCCGGATCGTTGTCCGGATTGAGCACGTCGATCAGGCGGATTAGATCATCGGGGTTCATGCTTGGGCCGACCTTCACGCCGATCGGGTTGTTCACCCCGCGCAGAAACTCGACATGCGCGCCGTCGAGCTGACGGGTGCGGTCGCCGATCCACAGCATGTGCGCCGAGCAATCGTAGTAATCGTTGGTCAGGCTGTCGCGGCGCACGAAGGCTTCTTCGTAGTTCAGCAGCAGCGCTTCGTGGGCGGTGAAGAAACTGGTTTCGCGCAGTTGCGGCGAGCTGTCCATGCCACAGGCACGCATGAACGCCAGGGTTTCATCGATACGATCAGCGAGGTGGCTGTACTTCTCGGCCAGCGCCGAGTTGGCGATGAAATCGAGGTTCCACTTGTGCACTTGGTGCAGGTCGGCAAAACCGCCTTGGGCAAAGGCGCGCAACAGGTTCAGCGTCGCGGTCGATTGATGATAGGACTGCAGCAGACGCTCCGGATCCGGCACGCGGCTTTTCTCGTCGAAACCGATGCCGTTGACGATGTCGCCGCGATAAGCCGGCAGCGTCACGCCATCGATGGTCTCGTCGTTGGCCGAACGCGGCTTGGCGAACTGACCGGCCATGCGCCCGACTTTGACCACCGGGCAACCGGCGGCGAAGGTCATGACGATCGCCATTTGCAGCAACACTTTAAAGGTGTCGCGAATCTTTGCAGCGGAGAACTCGGCGAAGCTTTCGGCGCAATCACCGCCCTGGAGCAAAAACGCACGGCCCTGAGTTACTTCGGCAAACTGTCGACGCAGCTCGCGCGCCTCGCCGGCAAACACCAGTGGCGGATAACTGGCCAGGGTTTGCTCGACCTGGCGCAGGTGCGCGGCGTCGGGGTATTGGGGTTGTTGCTGGATCGGCAGGGCGCGCCAGCTGTCAGGGCTCCACGGTTGGCTCATCACGGTCTCTAAGGTTCTTCGCACGGACCGCCATGTTAGCAGCAATTAGTGCGTGACCTGTTCCCGCCCCATCGCCGACAATCGCGGTTTTGCCACGGTGCCACAGCGGTGCCATCGCGTCACCGCGCCCGGTGACCATCAGGAGACGAAATGACTGAGGAGCGCGTCGAGCATCTGCTCGCCGAAGTACAGGACGAGTTCGGCGTGATTCGCGTGCTGGAAGTGGCTGATTACCGCTTTCTCGAATTCGGTGATGCGATCGAGCAGAGCTGCGTGTTCACCGCTGACCCGAGCTGGCTGGAGTACGACTACACCCGCGCGATGTTGATCGGTGCGTTGTGCCATGAGCTGCCCGAGAGTGCGCTGTTCCTCGGGCTGGGCGCGGGCACTTTGACCCAGGCCTGCCTCAAGTTTCTGCCGCTGGAAGATGTCGAGGCCATCGAGTTGCGCCCGGACGTGCCGCGTCTGGCGATCGAATACCTTGGGCTGGATGATGATCCTCGCCTGTACATCCGTGTCGGCGATGCGCTGGAGTTGTTACCGACTGCCGAGCCTGCGGATCTGATTTTCGTCGACCTCTACACTGACGTCGGCCCGGGTGTCGGGCATCTGGCCTGGGGGTTTCTCGGTGATTGCCAGAAGCGTTTGAATCCGGGGGGGTGGCTGGTGATCAATCAGTGGGCCACCGATGATGGCCAGCCGTTGGGGGCGGCGCTGCTGCGCGGGCTCTATCACCGGCATTACTGGGAACTGCCGGTGAAGGAGGGCAATGTGATTCTGCTGGTGCCGGCGGACCTGGACCAGGTGCTGGACATGCAGGCACTGACTGCGCGGGCTGAAGCCTTGGCGCCGCGGTTGGGGTATTCGTTGCAATCGTTGATCAACAGTATTCGCCCGGCGACCTGAGGCGTCAGAGCTGGCCCCATCGCTGGCAAGCCAGCTCCCACAGGGTTCGCGCCGTACGCAAAATGTGTGAACGACTCGGTCACTGTGGGAGCTGGCTTGCCAGCGATGGGGCCCAGACAGGCGCCATAATTCTCAGATCCCTTTGAATATTCCGGGGCGGCGTTCCACCAAAGACCGCACGCCCTCCTTGGCATCTTCACTGGCCAACAACTTCTTCACCAACGCCGGCAACCCTTGCGCCGCCGCCGTCTCACCTTCATACCGTGCCTGTCGCGCTGAAAGCAACGTCGCTTGCACCCCCAATGGCGCCTGCCGGGCAATCCGCTCGGCCAATTCAATCGCCCGAGGCAGCAAATCCTCACTGGCCATCACTTCCTGCACTAACCCCAAGCGCAACGCATCGTGCGCATCAAACTCATCCCCGGTCAGCAACCAGCGCATCGCGTTGCCCCAACCGGCGATCTGCTGGAAACGCAAAGTCGCGCCGCCAAAAGGAAAGATCCCACGCTGCACTTCCATCTGCGCGAAGCGGGTATTGCTCGCACAGAGATTGATGTCGGCGGCCAGCATCAGCTCGATACCGATGGTCAGGCAGTAGCCCTGTGCGGCGACAATCACCGGTTTGCTCACTCGAGGCCCAACGAAAACACCCCACGGGTCGCAGCCGCCGGTCGGAACCTGCCAGCCTTGCGCCAGCGCCGAGCTGGCACTCACCAGATCCAGACCGGCGGTGAAGTGCTCGCCATGGCCAAATACCACGGCCACCCGGGCCTCGTTATCGGCCTCGAACTCGCCATAGGCCAGGCTCAGTGCATTGAGCAGGTCGAGGTCGAAAGCATTGCGCTTGGCCGCCCGATCGAGGCCGATCAAGTGCACGTGACCACGACGTTCTCGGCTGACGCGGCCGGCGCAGGGCTGGTTCATGGTAAATCCTCGGGCGGGAAGGGCGGGTGCGGCGACGGAATGCCGCAGGTCGGTGAATCGTTTAAGCGTCATCGCCCGCAGGGCCGGGCCTTTGAAAAATAGACCTTGGCGCGATTATCCGCAAAACCCCGTTACACAGCGGTGACACACGCATTCAGACGATAAAAAAAGCTCCCTTTTCGGGCAAAATCCGGTATAGTGCGCGCCGGCCTTTAACCGGGCCGCGTTTAGGTAGCGCAATTTCCCGAAGTCAGCTTCGGCTGCACGTCCGCATTGCGGGCTCTTCCCGGACGATTCTTTTTTTTCATTCATTCGTTTTCGCAAATCCCCGCCGACAAAGCTGCCAGGGCGACTCTTGAGTCTCAACACGGCATGCGCAGCTTTGGAGCATGGGTCTTTGCGGATGCACTTAGAGGCAGACCCATGACCCAGGAAACCGGCGGATTCGCCGCTTTTAATCTTAACCCGAATATTCTTGCAGCCGTCGCAGCGACCGGCTACGAAGAGCCTTCGGCGATTCAGCAGCAATCGATCCCGATCATCATGGCCGGCCAGGACATGATTGGCCAGGCGCAAACCGGTACCGGTAAAACCGCCGCGTTCGCACTGCCTATTCTGCACCGCATCGATCCTGCCAAGCGCGAACCGCAAGCCCTGATCCTGGCGCCAACTCGTGAGTTGGCGCTGCAAGTAGCAACCGCTTTCGAAACCTACGCCAAGCAAATGCCGGGCGTTACCGTTGTGGCCGTTTACGGCGGCGCGCCGATGGGCCCACAACTGAAAGCAATCCGTAATGGCGCACAGATCGTTGTCGCCACTCCGGGCCGTCTGTGCGACCACCTGCGTCGTGACGAAAAAGTGCTGTCGACCGTGAACCACCTGGTTCTCGACGAAGCTGACGAAATGTTGAAGCTGGGCTTCATGGATGACCTGGAAGTCATCTTCAAGGCTCTGCCAGCGACCCGTCAGACCGTTTTGTTCTCGGCTACCCTGCCGCAGTCGATCCGCGCCATTGCCGAACGCCACCTGCGCGATCCGCAACACGTGAAGATCCAGACCAAGACCCAGACCGTTACCGCGATCGAACAGGCTCACCTGTTGGTTCACGCTGACCAGAAGACTTCGGCCGTTCTCAGCTTGCTGGAAGTGGAAGACTTCGACGCGCTGATCATGTTCGTGCGCACCAAGCAAGCGACCCTGGATCTGGCCAGCGCCCTCGACGCCAAAGGCTACAAAGCCGCGGCGCTGAACGGTGACATCGCCCAGAACCAGCGTGAGCGCGTCATCGACTCGCTGAAAGATGGCCGTCTGGACATCGTTGTGGCGACCGACGTTGCTGCTCGTGGCCTGGACGTTCCGCGCATCACTCACGTGTTCAACGTTGACATGCCGTACGACCCAGAGTCCTACGTTCACCGTATCGGCCGTACTGGCCGTGCCGGTCGCGAAGGTCGTGCACTGCTGCTGGTGACTCCACGTGAGCGCCGCATGCTGCAAGTGATCGAGCGTGTAACCGGTCAGAAAGTGGCTGAAGTTCGCCTGCCGGACGCTCAAGCCGTTCTCGATGCGCGCATCAAGAAACTGACCAACAGCCTGTCGCCGCTGGTTGCTGATGCCGAATCGACTCACGGTGAGCTGCTTGATCGTCTGACTGCAGACATCGGCTGCACTCCGCGTGCTCTGGCTGCTGCGCTGCTGCGCAAAGCCACCAACGGTCAAGCGCTGAACCTGGCGGCAATCGAGAAGGAACGCCCACTGGTGCCGAACAACGCACCGCGTGGCGACCGTCCTGAGCGCACCGGTGATCGTCCAGATCGTGGTGATCGCGAGCGTCGCGCGCCAATGCCTTTGGGCGAAGGCCGTGCTCGTTGCCGTACCGCGCTGGGTGCGCGTGACGGTATCGCCGCGAAAAACCTGCTGGGCGCCATCCTCAACGAAGGCGGTCTGGCCCGTGAAGCGATCGGTCGCATCCAGGTGCGTGACAGCTTCAGCCTCGTCGAGCTGCCGGAAGATGGTCTGGACAAACTCCTGACCAAACTGAAGGACACTCGCGTTGCTGGTAAGCAGTTGAAGCTGCGTCGCTACCGCGAAGATTGATCCGCCCTTGGGCTGATTGATCGCACATAAAAAATCCCCGACTGGTTCGGGGATTTTTTTTGCCTGTTTTTCAGGGTCAAAAGATCGCAGCCTTCGGCAGCTCCTACATGGGAATGCATTTACCTGTAGGAGCTGCCGAAGGCTGCGATCTTTTGCTTTTACCCGAAACGATAAATATCCATCCCCAGCGCGCCCATCGTGAACCCCCGATGCGCCACGCTGAATTCGCCACCCGCCCCCCGCGCAAAATACAACGGCAACAAATGCTCATCACTCGGATGACTGCGCACCGCGTTCGGCGCTTGCTGGCGGTAATCGTGCAGCGCCGCCTCATCGTTCGCCGTCAGCTTGTCGATCACCCAGTCGCGAAAATCCCGCGCCCACGGCTCAACGCTTTCCGGCCCGGCATGCCAGTCCAGTTCGCGCAGGTTGTGAGTAATGCTGCCAGAGCCGATCAGCAGAATGCCTTGCTCACGCAAGCCGGCCAGCGCACGACCAACGCGAGTCTGTAACGCCGGGCCGGCACGGCTTGGCAAGGAAACCTGAACCACCGGAATATCCGCCTGCGGGTACATCAGCGACAACGGCACCCACACGCCGTGATCGAACGGACGCTGCGGGTCGAGGCGGGCCGGCAGGTTGTTGGCCGCCAGCAGCTCGGCTACTTGCGCCGCCAGTTGCGAGTCGCCCGGCGCCGGGTACTGCACTTCAAACAATGCGCGGGGAAAGCCCCCGAAGTCGTGCCAGGTGTCCGGCTGTGGGTTGCTGCTGACCAGCAATTCGTGGCTCTCCCAGTGGGCGGAGACGATCACGATGGCTTTCGGTTTCGGCAGTTCGGCCGCCAGTCGCGCCAAGGCCGGGCCACTGGCGCCCGGTTCCAGTGCGAGCATCGGTGAGCCGTGGGAGATAAACAGGCTGGGAAACATAAGAGGGTTCCTGAGCGTTAAGATGACCCATCTTCAGTCAGATCATTGATCTAAATCTAATATAAGTTTTAACGCTTTTTGATCGATTTTTTAGGGGTGATAGATGCAACCTGAGTTTTGGCACAAGAAGTGGGCTTCGAATCAGATCGGCTTTCATTTGCCTGCGGTGAACCCGTATCTGCAGCGTTTCTGGCCGGATCTGCAGCTTCCAGCACAAGCACGTGTGCTGGTGCCGTTGTGTGGGAAAAGTCTGGATTTGCTGTGGCTGGCCGGGCGTGGGCATCGGGTGCTTGGCATCGAGCTGTCGCAGAAGGCGGTCGAGGATTTTTTCACTGAACAGCAACTTCAGCCGCAGATCAGTGAGCACGGTGCTTTCAAGGTTTATCGCGCCGGTTCGATTGAGCTGTGGTGCGGTGACGTTTTTGCACTGACCGCAGAGGATGTTGCCGGTTGCGCCGCGCTGTACGACCGTGCCGCCGTGATCGCCTTGCCCGAGCCAATGCGCGAGCACTATGCCGAGCATTTGCAAAGCATTCTGCCGGCCGGTTTGAAGGGGCTGCTGATTACGCTGGATTACGATCAGGCGCAAATACCGGGGCCGCCGTTCTCTGTGGATGATGCGCAAGTGCAGCGCTTGTTCGGCGGCCTCTGGCAGATGCAGGTGCTGCAATCGCAGGACGTGCTGAGTGACAGTGGCAAGTTTGTGCAGGCCGGTGCTACGCGGCTTGAGGAGCGGGTGTATCGGTTGACTGCCCGGTAGCTTTGTTGCGCGCATAAAAAATGCCCCGACGTATCGGGGCATTTTTTTAACCAGTCAATCTGACTGCTTCAGGCGTCGCGTTGAACCTTACAGTTCTTTAACGGTGCGAACCTGATCCTTGTTGATGCGGGTCTCTTTGCCGTCCAGCTGTTTGAACTCGTAGAAGCCCGAATCATCATCGTATTTCGGGGTGTCGACGGCCTGGATTTCGCGACCGTCATTCAGCGTGATCACTGTTGGCGACGAGCAACCGGCGAGGGTAGCCAGGCCCAGTGCGAGCATGAGAGTGGCGAGGGTCCGTTGAGTCATGGTGTGTCTCCGAATGGAAATTCTTTTGGTTACTGAGCTTGAGACGTATACAAGGCGTGAGAGTTCCTTGAGTGCTGTCAGTCTGACACAGTGTTGTGCGAATTTAACAGTTCCGGGGTATTGAGATTGGCCAGCCGAGGGTCATTGTCCGGGCATTGCAGGGCCGTGGCGCCAAGATGGCGCATGACGCGGCCGGGACTGCGCTCACCGGCGTTCCAGGCGTCTTCGAAGGCCGGCAGCAGGGCGGCCGGAATCACGCACAGCAGCGGTTCCCAGTGCTCGTCGTGACGCAACATTAAAGGTTTTTCAGGATTCTGATTGGCGGTTTCCCGCATGCTTTGCAGCAGCGTCTCGTCGATGCGCGGAACATCGCATGGCAACACCAGCAGGTGGGTATGGCGCGCCGCTTTCAAGCCGGCAAGAATACCGGCCAGCGGCCCCGGAAAGTCGCCTTCATCATCGACCACCAGATGATCGGCGTACGCGGCATAGCGTTCACGATTGCGGTTGCAGGAGATGATCAAATCATCCGTCAGCGGGCGCACTTTACGCTGCAAATGCGCAATCAGCGGTTCGCCCAGCCACTCCACCAGCCCTTTGTCCTGCCCCCCCATGCGTTGGCCGCGTCCGCCTGCCAGGAGCAGAACGGAGCAGGCGGGCAAATGTCTATTCAGCGTCATGTCGGCTCTCCAGAGGGGCGGCGAAAAAAGGGGGCGCTGTGATATAACACCGGGCTGTTTCTCCTACAACTGGACGAGCCTATGAAAGCCAAGGCTGATGTACCTTTCGCACCGCTCAATATCGCCGTGCTGACTGTCAGTGATACCCGAACGCTGGAAACCGACACTTCGGGCCAGGTCTTCGTCGACCGCCTCACGGCCGCAGGCCACCTGCTGGCTGAACGGGTGTTGCTCAAAGATGACCTCTACAAAATCCGTGCGCAAGTCGCCAGCTGGATAGCTGACGATGTTGTGCAGGTCGTGCTGATTACCGGGGGCACTGGTTTTACCGGTCGGGACAGCACCCCTGAAGCAGTGGCGTGTCTGCTCGACAAGCAGGTGGATGGTTTTGGTGAATTGTTCCGGCAGATCTCGGTGGCCGATATCGGTACATCCACCGTGCAGTCCCGAGCCTTGGCCGGTCTGGCCAATGGCACGCTGGTGTGCTGCCTGCCAGGCTCGACCAACGCCGTGCGCACCGGCTGGGATGGCATTCTCGCCGAGCAGCTGGACTCCCGGCACCGTCCCTGCAACTTCGTGCCCCATCTGAAACAGGCGGCACCTTGTGAATCCCGTGGGTAAGCCGGGCAAGACCGGTGCCTTGATGCCGGTCGAAGTGGCGCTGGCGCGCCTGCTGGAAATGGCCGAGGCCTCGCCGATTGCCGAGCGGGAATTTTTGCCATTGGCAGACGTTCAGGGCCGCGTGCTGGCCGAGGATCTGATTTCGACGCTGGATCTGCCGCCGTGGCCGAACAGTGCGATGGATGGCTATGCGCTGAAACTGGCTGACTGGACGGGCGAACCTTTGCCGGTGAGCCAAAAGGTCTTCGCCGGGCAGGCTCCCGAAGCGCTCGCGCCGGGTACCTGTGCGCGCATCTTCACTGGCGCTCCGGTACCGGCGGGTGCCGATTGCGTTGAAATGCAGGAAAACGCCGAGGTCCTTGCAGAGGGTCGTGTGCGTTTTCTCGAAAGGATGACGCCAGGACAGAACATCCGTCCGCAAGGCCAGGAAACCACGGTGGGTGAGCTGGTTTTGTCGGCCGGCACCCGGCTCGGACCGATCGAGCAAGGCCTGGCTGCGTCTCTGGGCTGTGCCGGATTGAGCGTGGTGCGCAAGGTGCGCGTGGCGGTGTTGTCCACTGGCGATGAGCTGGTCGAACCGGGGCAGGCGTTGGGTCCGGGGCAGATTTACAACAGCAACCGGGTGGTGCTGTGCAGTTGGTTGCAGCGCATGGGGTGTGAAGTGATTGATGCCGGGATTCTTCCGGACGATCTGGCCACAACCCGTGAGCGGCTTGGCGCCTTGCAGGATGTCGACCTGATTCTCTCGACCGGAGGCGTGTCCGTGGGTGAGGCCGATTTTCTCGGCATTGCGCTGAGGGAGGAGGGTGAGCTGGCGTTGTGGAAACTCGCGATCAAACCCGGCAAGCCACTGACGTTCGGCCATTTTCGTAAGGTGCCGGTGATCGGCCTCCCGGGTAATCCTGCTTCGACCCTGGTGACCTTCGCCTTGCTGACCCGTCCCTACCTGTTGCGTCGCCAGGGCGTGCAGGACGTGGAGCCACTGAAGTTCCCGGTACCGGCGGGGTTTGACTGGCCCGTGGCAGGCAATCGCCGTGAGTATTTGCGGGGTCGCCTTGAGCAAGGTCGTGCGGTTATTTATCGCAATCAAAGTTCGGGTGTCCTGCGCAGTGCGGCCTGGGCCGATGGACTGGTGGAGGTGCTGGAGGGGCGCACGCTTGGCGAGGGCGACGAAGTAGTCTTCATTCCGCTCAGCGATCTGCTGAGCTGACACGTCGATCGCAGGGGCAGGCTCGGAGGTCGTCTCCGAAGCCTGCCTGTACGGTCAGCGCGTCATGATCGAGACGAGCTGGTCGAACCGACTGTTCGCCACCCATCCGAGCAAGCCCAGCACGACCGCGGTTGCACCTGCGGAGTAGGCCAGCCGATGTTTGATAGTTCTGACATCGCCGCGAACTTCATCCATGTCCCGGCGAATGTATTTGAGGTGGGTCTCAAGCTCGGTGATGCGAGGTTCCATATTCACTTCTCCGGTTTTGGCGCCGTTGCTGTGGCTGGCGCGACTCTCCGTAAGTGGAGCAAGCGGGCTGACCGGCGTTCTGGTTTCCTGGCTATGCATTGAGGTGTCCACCTGCTGGCCGTTGCTCGCTATCCTTTGAACGATCGCAAGCGCTAAACGTGTATCCACTCATTGCGGCACTTCCTTGTGTGTTTCAGATCGAAAAATTGCTGTTGCCGGCGCACGATGTGCCAATGCTGGCGCCGGGTCAATTCAGCCGTTTCCTCAGGTTTTGTAGGAAGATTTCCTGCTCTGTAGGACGAGCAAGCTTGGACGCTTGAAATAATTGCCATTCTTGCGGCTTTTTTACGTGGCGCAGTGGTCAAGATGTCCCGTACCGATTCCATTCAGGGAGTGACCGTAATGAGTGAACGCAGGGCGCTAATGATTCTGCATGGCAAGCAGGCACTCAACGAGGCGGTGCGCAGCGCTGTCGAACGCAAACGCGAGCAAGGCTGGGAGCTGGCGGTGCGGGTGACCTGGGAGGCGGGTGATGCCGAGCGCATGGTCGAGGAAGCGCTGACCGCCGGTTACCGCACCATCATTGCCGGCGGTGGCGATGGCACCTTGCGCGACATCGCTCAGGCGTTGTCGGCGCATCCCGGCGAGGCCAGTCTCGTGCTGTTGCCCTTGGGCACGGCCAACGATTTTTGCCGTGCGGCAGGCGTACCGCTGGAACCGGCCGAGGCCCTCGAGTTGCTGGAGGTGTCGCCGCGTGACATCGATCTCGGTGAGGTTGGCGGGCAGATCTTTCTCAACATGGCCACCGGCGGTTTTGGCAGTCAGGTCACGGCCAATACTTCGGAAGACTTGAAAAAGGTCCTGGGCGGGGCGGCGTATCTGTTCACCGGCCTGTCGCGCTTCAGTGAATTGCATGCAGCCTACGGCGAGTTGCAAGGCCCGGACTTCCACTGGAGTGGCGAACTGCTTGCGCTGGGCATCGGCAATGGACGTCAGGCAGGCGGCGGGCACGTATTGTGCCCGCAGGCGCTGGCCGATGATGGCCTGCTGGACATCAGTATTCTGCCGGCGCCTCAGGAGCTGGTGGGGACTTTGAAAAATTTGCTCAGCGACGGTTTCGGCATCGAAAACATGTTTGTGCGGACCCGCTTGCCGTGGGTCGAAATCAAGGTGGCCGAAGGGCTTTACATCAATCTCGACGGTGAGCCACTGGAAGGCGACAACATGCGTTTCGAAGCGCGCCCGGCAGCGCTGCAGGTGCATTTGCCGGCGGACTCGCCACTGTTGAGTGGCGCGGTCAGTCGTCCAGACTGATGATCTGCTCGCGCACGGCGAACAGCACCAAGCCTGCTACGTCGTAGATCTGCAGGCGTTTCATGATCTGCGAGCGGTGGGTTTCGACGGTCTTGATGCTCAGGCCCAGGCCGTTGGCGATCTCCCGGGTCGATTTGCCGCGCACGATCAGCCGCAGGATTTCCAGTTGGCGCGCGGTCAGATTGTGCGAGTCGCTGGTTTCCGGCTGGGTCTTCTGGTTGCGCGTCAGGGCCTGATTGATCACTGTATGGGCGATGGCCGGGCTCAGATAGCGCTCGTTGTTGCGCAACGCTTCGAGCGCGTGTTCCAGTTCGGTGGCCGTGGTGTCCTTGAGCAGGTAGCCATGCGCGCCGGATTCCAGCGCTTGCATGATCAGCGCCGGGTCGGTGTGCATCGACAGGATCAGCACTTTGCTTTGTGGGCGCACGCGCTTGAGTCGCTGCAGGGCTTCAAGGCCGCCGGTTTCTTTCATGGAAATATCCAGCAGTACGATATCGGGACTCAATTGCTCGACCATTTCGAGCAGTTGCGAGCCGTCATTGGCCTCGCCAATCACCGCGTAGCCGGGAATATCCAGCACCAGAGCGCGCACGCCGGCCCTGATCAGCGAGTGGTCATCCACCAGAAGTAAGTTACAAGTCAACGCATAACCTTATTCGTACTGGCCCGCTCGAGTGCACGCGGCGCCCAGGGGAAAAGTGCTTCGATTTGAGTGCCTTTGCCCGGCTCGCTGGTAACGCTCAGGGTGCCGCCCAACTGCTCCATCCGTTCGGCCATCCCGGCCATGCCGCGTTGTCCTTCCCGCCCCGGATTGGCTGCCGGGGCGAATCCCTGACCGTCATCGCTGATCAGCAGCGTCAGGCCTTTGGGCAGACGCTGGACGCGAATCAGCAGATTCTTTGCCTGCGCATGGCGCAGGATATTGGTCACGGCTTCCTGAGTAATGCGAAAAGCGGCGACCGCCATTTCTTCGGGAATGCCGTTCAGCCGCTGCTGGCAGTCCAGGCTCCAGTGCACCGATGTGTTGGTCAGCGTCTTGAGCAAGTGCGCGCGCAGACTGGCCTCCAGGCCAAGGCTGGTCAGTTGCCGCGGATTGAGAATCGCCGACACGTCACGCACTTTGTTGAGGGTTTCCTCAAGGGTGTCGCAGAGCACGCTGCATTGTTCCTGCAAGTCGTCCGGCAAGCGGCGCTTGAGCCATTCACTTTGCAGTTTGGCGGCAGTCAGCAGTTGGCCGATGTCGTCGTGCAATTCCCGGCTGAGGCGATGGCGCTCGTTTTCCTGGACTTCGAGCAAGCGGTCGGCCAACTCCTGCGGCTGAAACTTGATCGACTTGCGCGACAGCCGATATTGCACCCAGACACACGCGGTGGCAGCGACGTTGAGCAGCAGCAGTCCGAGGCAAAGCGGCAGGGAAAAACCATAGGTCAGCACACTGCCGAGCGCGGCGGCGACACTCAGTATGAGTGTGAACCGGCGGGCATTTTCCCGGGAAGGTGGCCATGTGGCGATTGACTTGAGGCTGGCGTACATAACGGATGGAGCCAATGGATGTTAGCTGCGGGCAGACCGGTCAGAGTGGCTGACGGATCTCTGTCTGAAAACACTGTCATTTATGTTATTGAATTCAACAACGTCGCGTGATCGATATTGAACCGCCAACTTCGTTGGCAGCCTATCGCTGGAATCACTGTGCCATTAATTGAAAGCAACTAATGCGCGGCATAATACCACTTAAGATACCGTTGGTCGCGTTTGCTATATATGTCCAGTCGGTCAGGAATTACGTCGTATTGGACGTGAGTTCCATTATGGAAAAGTTGATTTATTCAATTCGACAGGAATCGATAGTGCCTTATTTATACACAGGCAAACCCTGATACCGGCAGCGAGAAGTCCGTTGAGATCAGATGTGATTATTTATTCGACTGTGTCGCTGGCAGGTATGAACTATTCAATTGCGACATTCGCCGTCTGCGCTTTCAGACTCTGGCAACGCGCAATCTTTTCACAGAGTCAGGCTTGCCGGTCCGAATACGCCACCAAGGACAATGGTTTGACGTGGTGCGGCAGTTGCAGTTGGCTCTGGCCGACCTGGGAGGCAAAGGCCTCGATCAGGGAGGTCTGCTCGCTGTCGTCGAGGCTCAACTGGCCAGTGGTTTGATCGACCAGTTCCAATTGCCAGGCCATCAACGTGAAGCAGTCTTGCAGTGCGTTGAGCGCCTGTGCATGCAGGTCGACCTCATCCTGCGCATGATTGAGCAGGCCGTGGAGATGCAGGGAAAATTCGGAAATCGCTTGCAGCGCCAGCGCATCTGCCTTGCTCGCCAGCTTCAGCAGTGTGCTGAGCATGCACTCGATGGCGTCCTTGTCGTTGTTGATCAGTTGCAGGTGGCTGAGGCATTCCTCGGACTTGGCCAGAAGCGTTTCAGCCTCGAGGATAAACTCGGGGAACCGTTGCGCCCAGTCCTTGCGATCGTTTGGCATGCTTATCTCCACAACGTCATGTCTGATGAGGGAATGCCGTGTGTGTCGACGATCGTGAACCGTCGCGAGATCGCGCCCCGGTGTGCAGGTGCACAGATTCGGGGTTTCGAGAGGAGGTGTTTCCACTGACCTGCGATCGCACACAATAGCCTGACTCCGTTCATGCAATGAGAATGGCGTCACATTAATGGCTATTGGATATTGCGAACATCAGGTTAGGCCTGATTGTTCCTAGGGGAATCCCTTAGGCGCGGGAACCTACGGCGCCAACCGAGGTCGCGCTGCAGAGAATGTAGCAGATGAAAATCACCGGGCCAGTAAAGCATGATGTTAATGTGACATCAATGCCTGAGCATGGCATTTTTGACGGCACTTGGTATGGCGATAAAGAACCGCCATGCGCAGCCGATAACCTCACATAGTGAATTCATCAGAACAAGCCCAGGAGTCATTGATGGCCGGCATTCTCGACACGGTAGACCAACGCACGCAACTGGTGGGTGAGAATCGCCTGGAAATTCTCATGTTTCGTCTGGCCGGACGCCAATTGTTCGCGATCAACGTGTTCAAGGTTCAGGAAGTCTTGCAGTTGCCGAAGCTGACGCTGATGCCTCAGCGTCACCCATTCGTTTGCGGTGTGGTCAATCTGCGCGGTCAGACCTTGCCGGTCATCGACCTGTCGCAGGCGATCGGCATGCGTCCGCTGGTGCCGGGGCCGAACAGCACCATCATCGTCACCGAGTACAACCGTTCGGTGCAGGCATTCCTCGTCGGTGGCGTCGACCGCATCGTCAACATGAACTGGGAAGCCATCCTGCCGCCGCCGACCAGTGCCGGTCGCCAGCATTACCTGACCGCGATCAGCAAAGTCGACGATCAACTGGTGGAGATCATCGACGTCGAGAAAGTCCTCGCCGAAATCGTCCCGTACAACGCCAAAGTCTCGCGGGAAAAACTCGAAGACCCAGTGCTGGAACGTGCGCGTGGCCGTGAAGTGCTGCTGGTGGACGACTCCAACGTGGCGCTCTCGCAACTGCGCGACACCCTCGGCCAACTCGGTGTGAAAATGCACATCGCCAGCGACGGTCTGAAGGCGCTGAACATGCTCAAGGCCTGGGCTGACACCGGCGTGAACATGACCGACAAGCTGCTGATGATCTTCACCGATGCGGAAATGCCGGAAATGGACGGTTACCGACTGACCACTGAAATTCGCAATGACCCGCGCCTGCGTGGGCTGTACGTGGTGCTGCACACTTCGCTGTCGGGCAGCTTCAACGACTCGATGGTGAAGAAGGTCGGCTGCGACAACTTCCTCTCCAAATTCCAGCCGGACAAACTGGTCGACGTGGTGCGCCAGCGCCTGATGCTCGACGAAGTCCCGGCCTGATCACACCCCCTTTGTAGGAGTGAGCCCTGTGGCGAGGGGATTTATCCCCGATGGCTGCGCAGCGGCCCCAAATGCAGTTGACTCGTACACCATTTAAACCGCATTTGCTGAATTTGCGACTGCTGCGCAGCCGAACGGGGATAAATCCCCTCGCCACAAGGTCGAGTAGCAGCTGGAATCCAGTGTACGAATTGATCTTTTGATTCGTGCATGAAGCTCGTATAGGGTGGCGGTTTTATCCTCCAGGGAGCTGGCCATGCTGCGTCTGAGCGCGCTTTATCGTTACCCGTTGAAATCCGGCAAAGTCGATGTGCTGCAAAGCGTCGACCTCGACAAGCTGGGGCTTGATGGCGACCGACGCTGGATGCTCGTGGACGAAGCCAGTGGCCGCTTCCTGACCCAGCGCGCGGAAGCGAAGATGAGTCAGTTGTCGGCCCTGTGGAATGCTCAGGGCGGTCTGACCCTGAGCGCACCCCAACAGTCTTCCATCGAAATCGCCCTGCCAGGCGACGACGCCGAACTGCGCGGCGTGACGATCTGGCGTGATACGTTGCGCGTGCCGGATGCCGGTGACGAGGCGGCCCGTTGGGTCAGCGCGTTTATCGGCAAACCGACCCGTCTGGTGCAGGTGCCGCTGGATCGTGCGCGTACCACGCAGTCAGGTTTTGGCAAGGATGATGATCAGGTCGCTTTCGCTGACGGGTTTCCGCTGCTGTTGATTGGTGAAGCGTCGCTGCAGGACCTTTCGCACAAGGTCGGGCGGCCGCTGGAGATGCTGCGTTTTCGCCCCAATCTGGTGATCGAAGGCAGCGAGGCGTATGCCGAGGACAGCTGGAAGCGGATTCGCATTGGCGACGTCGAGTTTCGCGTGGTCAAGCCGTGCTCGCGCTGCATCCTCACCACCATCGACCCGCAAACCGGCGAGCGCAGTGCCGATCGTGAACCCTTGGCTACCTTGCAGAAATACCGCGCCGAAGCCGATGGCGCGATGTTCGGCCAGAACCTGGTCAATGACAGCAATGGTCGGCTTGAAGTCGGAATGCCGGTGGAAATCCTCGAGTAAGCCTCGCTGAAACGAAAAATGCCCGTGTCCTTGGACACGGGCATTTTTTATTGGGTGCAGCCGAGGGTTTTAGCCGCGGTATTCGCACAGGTAAGCGGTGTCGACGGCGACTTTCAGCTGGAACTTGCTGTTGGCCGGGACGTTGAACTGGCTGCCGGCGGCGAAGGTTTCCCAATCGCTGCTGTCGGGCAGTTTGACGGTCAGTGCGCCGGAGACCACGTGCATGATTTCACGCTGGCTGGTGCCGAATTCGTATTCGCCCGGGGCCATGACGCCGATGGTCGCCGGACCTTCAGCGGTGCCAAAGGCGATCGACTTGACGGTGCCGTCGAAGTACTCGTTGACTTTAAACATGGGCGATTCCTCGAAAAGGGCTAAAAAATGGAGGCGGCCAGTATGCACAAGGCTTTCGGCGCCGTCACCTGCCCGGCGCCTGTCCGGCGAGTTCTCGAATTGACCCTAGAGTGGCAAAACCAGCGGCAACAATCGCGCGGTGTTGCGCGCATCTTCCAGCGCCCGGTGTTGCTGACCGTTGAACTGCATGCCGGCCAATTGCAGCGCGCCGTTGAGGCCCAATGGCCGCTCCAGGCGCCGGGCCTTGGCAAAACGTTGTTTGAGGTTCATGTGCGGCACTTTGCTCAAGCCGCTGTCGATATTCAGACGCTGCCATTCCTGAAGTAATTGCTTGCGATCGTAGTCGCCCCAACTGGCCCAGCCTTCAAGCCGTGGCTGATGTTGTGCGAGCCAGCGCTCGAACGCCGGCCAGACCTCGGTCAACGGCTGCGCCGAGTCGATATTGGCCTGGGTGATGTGCGTCAGCTCACGACAGAACGGCGTCAGCAACGGCCGCCGTGTCGGTTTGACGAAGCGCTGGAAGTGATCCTGCTCGCGCCCGGCACGATCGACCAGCGTGGCGCCGATCTCGATAATTTCCATCTCGGTGACCGGCCAGCCACCCTCATCGGTGGTGGCTTCCAGATCTATGACCAGCCAGTGGGGCATCGCAGGGTTCCTGATTTGTACGTTCTGATTATTCAGAGCGTAGCCAAACCCTGCGTTTGCGCTTGGCTGACTACTCCACCTGCAACAGAACCTGACGATTTTTTACCTGATCGCCGACTTTGACTTGCACCCGCTTGAGCACGCCGTCGATGCCGGCCTTGAGCGGGTGCTCCATTTTCATTGCCTCCAGTACCACCAGCAGCTGACCCTTGCTGACCGGGCTGCCTTCGCTGACCAGTACGTCGACGATGGCGCCGTCCATGGGCGCTTTCAAGGTGCCGGAACTGACGCTGGTCTGACTGTCGATCACCGCGTGAGTTCGATCCTCCACCTGCAGGCTGCCGGGATGGGTGAACAGCCAGAGTTGTTCGCCATCGAGGTGATAAGGGTGATTTTGACGCAAGCCGTCGACTTCCAGCGTCACCGACTGCGCATCGCGGTCGACTAGTTTCAGTTCGAGCGTGCGTTCGGCGACCTGCACCTTGAATACGCCGTGCGTTTGCGCGAGCAGTTGCAGCGTCCAGTTCTGCTCGTCGCGGCCGAGACGGTAGTGCAGCGCCACGTTGGCATTGTTGCGCCAACCGGACAGTGGCGCGCGGTGGCTGAGGGCACTGGTTTGATAAAACAGCACGGCGGCAATGGCCAGATCTTCAGCACTTGGCGAGTAAATGTGCAGGCTCGGGTGGTCGCTGAAATGCTGCGTGATGAACGCTGTGCTGAAGTCGCCGCTGATGAACTGCGGATGCTGCAGCAGGCCGGCGAGCAAACGCTGATTGCTTTGCACACCCAGCAACACTGTGTCCTGCACTGCGCGCAGGAGTTTGCGCCGGGCCTCTTCGCGGGTAGCGCCGTGGGCGATCAGTTTGCCCAGCATCGGGTCGTAGAACGGGCTGACAGATTGCCCTGCAAGCAGACCATGATCGATGCGTGCGCCGCGCTGCAACGCCGGTTCCCACGCTTGTATGCGACCGGTTTGCGGCAGGAAATCTTGCGCGGGGTCTTCGGCGTAGAGTCGCACCTCCATGGCATGGCCGCTGAGTTGCACTTGGTCCTGAGTCAGCGGCAACGGTTGCCCCTCGGCGACCAGTAATTGCCACGCCACCAGATTCACTCCGGTGATCAGCTCGGTCACCGGATGCTCGACCTGCAAGCGGGTATTCATCTCCAAAAAGTAAAACTGCCCGCGTGCATCGAGCAAGAATTCCACCGTGCCGGCACCGACATAATTCACCGCACGCCCGGCCTTGAGCGCGGCCTCACCCATGGCTTGGCGCAACTCGGTGGTCATCACCGGGCAGGGCGCTTCTTCGATGACTTTCTGATGGCGGCGCTGCACCGAGCAATCGCGCTCGCCGAGGTAGATCAGGTTGCCGTGTTGATCGCCAAACAACTGCACTTCGACATGCCGTGGTTCGATCAGCGCCTGTTCGAGAATCAATTCGTCGCTGCCAAAACCGTTCAACGCTTCGGAACGTGCGGTGCGCAACTGCGCCGGCAAATCCGCGGCATCGTGCACCAGGCGCATGCCGCGACCGCCGCCACCGGCGCTGGCCTTGATCATCAAGGGGTAGCCAATGCGTTCGGCTTCGCGCAGCAGGGTCGCGTCGTCCTGCTCGGTACCTTGATAGCCGGCGATGCAGGGCACGCCGGCTTCGAGCATGGCGATTTTCGAGCGGCGTTTGCTGCCCATCAGTTCGATGGCTTCGACACTGGGACCGATGAATGTCAGACCCGCCTGTGCGCAGGCGCGGGCGAACTCGGCGTTTTCCGAGAGGAAACCGTAGCCAGGGTGGATGGCATCGGCGCCGCTGCGACGGGCGGCGTCGAGGATGGCCGGGATGTTCAGGTAGGACTGCTGCACGGGGGCGGGGCCGATGTGTACGGCTTGATCGGCGATTTGCACGTGCAGCGCGTTGGCGTCGGCGTCGCTGAAGACGGCGACGGTGCGGTAGCCCAAAGCCTGGGCGGTGCGCTGGATGCGGCAGGCGATTTCACCGCGGTTGGCGATCAGGATTTTCTGAATGGCAGGCATGGGCTGTTTCCTCGGAAGTTGCGTTGCATGTGCTGGCCTCATCGCTGGCAAGCCAGCTCCCACAGGTTTTGTTAACGACGCAAATTCCCTGTGGGAGCTGGCTTGCCAGCGATGCTTTTTAGGTAGCCCACCGCGGTTTACGCTTCTGCACAAAAGCCATGGTGCCCTCGATCCCTTCTTCCCCCGTCACCGCCCCGGCAAACCACTGCGCCGCTTCATCAAGCAAAGCTCCTGATGGCGGTCCGGCACTCGCCAACAACAATTGCTTGGTCATGGCATTCGCCTCCGGCGCACAACACAGCACGTGTTGCAGTACCTCATCCAGACGCTCGGCGAGGGCTTGCGGGTCCTGTTCGACAAAATGCACCAACCCCAGACGCCGAGCCTGATGCCCATCAAAACGTGCGGCGGTCAGCGCCAGTCGCCGCGCCTCGGTCAGGCCAATGCGCTGCACCACAAACGGCGCGATCTGCGCCGGCAGCAGCCCCAGGCTGGTTTCCGGCAAACCGAATTGCGCCTGATGATCGGCCATCGCAATGTCGCTGACACACGCCAGCCCAAAACCGCCGCCAAGCACTGCGCCTTGCAGCACCGTGATCAGCACTTGCGGCGCGTGCTGTGCTGCTTCCAGCAAAGCCCCGAACGCACGATTCAATTCTCGATAAGCATCAGCGCCCTGAGCACGGGCATTGGCCATGTCCTTGAGGTCGCCGCCAGCACAGAAATGCCCGCCGGCGCCGCTGAGCACCAGAGCGCGAACACTGCGGTCATCGCGTACCGACGAGAGCACCGCGCGCAACTCACTGACCATTTGCAGGCTCATCGCATTGCGGCTGTCCGGGCGATTGAGGGTGATGTGCAGCACGCCGCCATGCAGTTCCAGCAACAGCGTCTGGCATTCCGGCAGGCTGCTCATTTCTTTTTCCCCGGCAGGATGCCCATCAGTTTGCAGATGATCCCCAGCATGATTTCGTCGGCGCCGCCGCCAATCGACACCAGCCGCACATCGCGATAAGCGCGGGCCACCGGGTTGTCCCACATGAAACCCATGCCGCCCCAATATTGCAGGCAGCTGTCACTGACTTCGCGGCCCAGACGCCCGGCTTTGAGTTTGGCCATCGACGCCAAACGCGTGACGTCCTGACCTTTCACATACTGCTCGGTGGCCTGATAGACCAGCGCGCGCAGGCATTCGATTTCGGTCTGCAATTCGGCGAGACGGAAGTGGATCACCTGATTGTCGATCAGTGCATTGCCGAAGGTTTTGCGCTCCTTGCAGTACTCGATAGTGCTGTCGACGCAGTACTCAAGGCCCTTGATCATGTTCGCCGCGCCGAACAGGCGTTCTTCCTGAAACTGCAGCATCTGCATCATGAACCCGGCGCCTTCGTGGCCGACGCGGTTGCGCTGCGGCACGCGCACGTCGTCGAAAAACACCTGGGCGGTTTCCGAGCTGCGCATGCCGAGCTTGTCGAGGTGCGAACTGAGGCTGATCCCCGGCGTGTTCATCGGCACCATGATCAGCGACTTGTTGATGTGCGGTTTATCGTCCGAAGTGTTGGCCAGCAGGCAGATGAAATCAGCACTCGGCGAGTTGGTGATCCACATCTTGCTGCCGTTGATCACGTAGTCGTCTCCGTCCTTGCGCGCGGTGGTTTTCAGCCCGGCGACGTCGGAACCGGCGCCGACTTCAGAGACACCGATGCAGCCGACCTGCTCGCCGGTGATCGCCGGGCGCAGGAACTCTTCGCGCAATTCATCGGAGCCGAAACGGGCGAGGGCCGGCGTGCACATGTCGGTCTGCACGCCGATCGACATCGGAATGCCGCCGCAATGAATGGTGCCGAACTCTTCGGCGGCGACAATCGAATAGCTGTAGTCGAGGCCCATGCCGCCGAATTTTTCCGGTTTGGAAATGCCCAGCAAACCGAGGTCGCCGGCCTTGCGGAAAATCTCGTGGATGGGAAAGCGTCCGGCCTTTTCCCATTCCTCGACGTGCGGATTGATCTCGTGCTCGACGAACTGGCGGACGGTACGGCGCAGGGCTTCGTGTTCCGGGGTGAAGATCATTTTTTATTGTTCTCCGTAAGATCCGTGGCGGTCAGAACCGGCTGACGCCGAAGCTGTTGGGTTGCAGCATGCGAATGTCGGCTTCGTGGCAGATGTCCAGCAAGTAGCCGAGCAGGGTGCGCGTGTCGCGTGGATCGATCAGCCCGTCGTCCCACAGATTGGCGCTGCCGTAGAGCGCGGTGGACTGGCTGTCGAGTTTCTGCGCGGTGACCTGTTCGAGCATGTCGAGCATCTTCGGGTCCGGCGTCAGGCCGTCCTTGAGTTGTTTGGCTTCGGTGACGATGCGCAAGACTTTGCCGGCCTGCGCGCCGCCCATCACCGCCGTGCGGCTGTTGGGCCAGGCGAAGATGAAGCGTGGGTCGAGACCGCGGCCGCACATCGCATAGTTGCCCGCGCCATAAGAGCCGCCGACGACGATGGTCAGTTTAGGCACCCGCGCATTGGCCACCGCTTGAATCAGTTTCGAGCCGTGTTTGATCACGCCTTGCTGTTCCGATTCGGTGCCGACCATGAAGCCCGTGGTGTTATGGAAAAACAGCAACGGCGTCTGGCTCTGGTCGCACAACTGAATGAACTGCGCTGCCTTGCTCGCACCATTCGGGGTGATCGGGCCGTTGTTGCCGATGAAACCGCAGGCGCGGCCCTGAATCTTCAATTGCCCGCAAATGGTTTGCTGATCGAACTCGCCCTTGAATTCGAGAAAGCAGGATTCGTCGGCGATACGCGCGATGATTTCGCGCACGTCGTAAGGTTTTTTCGCATCGTCCGGGATTAGCCCGAGGAGTTCTTCGATCGGGTAGAGCGGCTCTTTGTATTGCGGCTCCGGCAGCCATGGCAGCTGTTCATTCCATGGCAGCATGCGCAGGATTTCGCGCACCTGACGCACGCCGTCGGCATCGTTTTCCGCGAGGTATTCCGCCGTGCCGGCAACCTGCGCGTGCATCTCGGCGCCGCCGAGTTCTTCATCGGTGGCGACTTCGCCTGTGGCGGCTTTGAGCAACGGCGGGCCGGCCAGAAACAGCTTGGCCTTGCCGCGCACCACCACCACGTAATCGGACAGCCCCGGCTGATAAGCGCCGCCCGCCGTGGCTGAGCCGTGTACCACGGTGATCTGCGGCAAACCCATCGCCGACATCCGTGCCTGGTTGGCAAAACTGCGCGCGCCTTCGACAAAAATATCCGCCGCGTAATTAAGGTTGGCGCCACCGCTTTCAGCGAGGGTGATCACTGGCAGTTTGTTTTCCTGAGCGATTTGCTGCAGGCGCAGGGATTTTTTCAAGCCGCTGGGCGAGATGGTGCCGCCCTTGATCGCGCTGTTGTTGGCCACGACCATTGCGCGGATGCCACAAACGTAACCGATGCCGGCGATCAGCCCGCCGCCGGCCGAGCTGCCGTCCTTGTCGTCGTGCAACTTGTAGCCGGCGAGGCTGGCCAGTTCGAGGAATGGTGCACCGGGATCTAGCAGCAGGTTCAGGCGTTCACGCGGCAGCAATTGCCCACGCTTGTCGAATTTTGCTTTGGCTTCGGCAGCCTTGTTCAGCAGGTTCTGTTCGAGTTGCTGGACGTGTTCGATGGCTACGAGCATTGCCGCACGATTGCGCGCAAAAGCCTCGCTGTGGGGATCGAGTTGGGACTGGATCTGCGGCATGGCTTACTCCTTGTCCTTGAGCACGTCGGGTAAGTACGCGCGGTGAAAGCCGTTGAACGACTCACTGTGAGTGGCTTTGTGCAACGGCCAAGCACGGCTACCCAGACTCGCCGCGCCGTCGATTTTCAAGGTACTGCCACTGATGAACGCCGCCGCCGGGCTGAGCAGAAACACGATCGCCGCGCTGACTTCCGACTCGGTGCCGATGCGTTTGAGCGGCACATGCTCGCGCAGGGTCGGGATCACCGCTTTGAACGCGCCTTCGTAAGTGTCCATGCCGCTGGAGGCGATCCAGCCCGGTGCCACCGCATTGACCCGCACCCCGGCATAACCCCATTCAAACGCGGCGGTCTTGGTGAAGTTGTCCATGCCTGAACGCGCCGCGCCCGAGTGGCCCATGCCGGGCATGCCGCCCCACATGTCGGCAAGCATGTTGACGATGTTGCCGCCGTGTTTGCTCATCGACTGGTTGAACACTTCCCGCGCCATCAGAAAACCGCCGACCAGATTGGTGCGCAGCACGGTTTCGAAACCTTTCTGATTGATCGAGGCCAGCGGCGACGGGTATTGGCCGCCAGCATTGTTGACCAGGCCGTGAATCGGCCCGTGCTCGGCAATCAGTTCCTTGACCAGTTGCTTCACCGCTTCTTCATCGCGAATATCGCAGGCCTGCCAGTGTGCGCGGCCGCCGTCCTCGGCGATTTCGGCGGCGACTTTTTCGAGCTTTTCCGGTTTGCGCCCGACCAGCAGCACGTTGGCGCCGAGCGCTGCCAGTTCATGCGCGGTGCAACGGCCAATGCCGCTGCCGCCGCCGGTGACAATGATGGTCTGGCCGCTGAACAGCTCGGCATTGAAAATCGACGCGTAAGCCATGCAAACCATCCTCTAGTCGAGCTGTTCGGCGATGCTCTGCGGCACCGGGATCTGGATTTCCAATAATTGCTGGGCGAAGGCTTTGCCTTGCGGGTCGATGCGCAGACTGGCCACACCACCACCGCCGAGGGCGTTTTCCAATAAAAAGTTGAGGCTGTGGGTGCCGGGCAGATACCAGCGTTCGACGCGGCCGTGGATCGGGTCGAGCACGTGGCTCATCCAGTCGACGATCACTGCCGGAGTCAGCGCTTCGGCGATCCACGACAGGTATTCAGGTCTGCGCGGCAGCACGCCGATGTTGCTGTGATTGCCCTTGTCGCCAGAACGCGCCACGGCGAGTTTTACTAACGGTACGCTGGCATCCGCGCGACCCTGAGGTTTCGGCGGTTGTTGGGCAATCGGCAAAGCTTCGCTGTCGAGTGCGGCCAATGAGGGCAGGGCGCAAGAATGGCGTTCACCGGCAAGATCGATCTGCAAGGTGCAGGCGTTTTTATCGATCAGGAATGAGAACAAACGGATCAGCGGATACACGGTTGGCCGTCCGCCAACGATGCCGGTCAGCCCCGGCGCCATGCCGGTCGCAGCCTGTGCGATCTCTCGGGAGAACAACACCAGTGCCTGCTTGCTCGGATGCCGTACGGCGAGTTTGATCACCACTTCGCGGCTGTCGCGGCGTTGCCCGTGCGGGCCGTAAGTCGCTTCGCTGCCAAGCAGTTCGATGTGGGTTTCGCTGTAGGGCGCCCAGCCACGCTGGCTGAACATTTCGGCGGTCTTGTCGATGATCGCCTGACTGACGCGTTGCGCTTTTTCAACGGCGTCGATACCGGCGATCAGGCAACTGGCGGTGCAGCGAAAACCGTCCGGGTAGGTGGCGCTGACTTTGTATTTATCCGTCGGCGGCAGGCCCTTGGCGCCGTGAACATGCACGGCGTTCTTGCCTTGTTGCTGAAGTTTGACCTCGCTGAAATCGCAGACCACGTCGGGCAGCAGGTATGCCTGTGGATCGCCGATTTCATAAAGCATTTGCTCGCCGACCGTCAGCGGCGTGACCAGCCCGCCGGAGCCCTCGGGTTTGCTGACGATAAATTGGCCGTCGGCGCTGACTTCGACGATTGGAAAACCGATGTGCTCATAATCCGGCACGTCGCGCCAGTCGGTGAAATTGCCGCCGGTGCATTGCGCGCCACATTCGATGATGTGCCCGGCCAGTGCGGCCTGGGCGAGTTTGTCGTAGTCGTGCCACGACCAGCCGAATTCGTGCACCAGAGCGGCGCTGACCACGGCGCTGTCGACCACCCGTCCGGTGATGACGATGTCGGCGCCCAGGCGCAGGGCTTCGACGATGCCCGGAGCGCCGAGGTAGGCGTTGGTCGAGACGCACATCGGCGGCAGCGGGGCGCCGCTGAACATCTCAGTGATGCCAGTGAGTTGTTTGAACT
This sequence comes from Pseudomonas sp. GM80, assembly GCF_000282515.1. GTDB lineage: Bacteria > Pseudomonadota > Gammaproteobacteria > Pseudomonadales > Pseudomonadaceae > Aquipseudomonas. The sequence goes on along the minus strand of NZ_AKJD01000252.1, from coordinate 41,400 downwards.
GTGGTTGCAGGTCATCGCCGAGCAGCACGGCGATTTTCAGCTTGATGCCGGCCTTGTCGCAGATAGCTTGCAGGGCGGCGGCACAGGCTTGCGGGTTGACTCCGCCAGCGTTGCTGATGACGCGGATGTTCTGCTCGGCCAATTGCGGCAGCAGCGGCGTCAACACTTCGATGAAGTCGCCGGCGAAGCCTGCCTGCGGATCTTTCATGCGCGCGCCGGCCATGATCGACATGGTGATTTCGGCCAGATAGTCGAAGACCAGATAATCCAGTTTGCCGCCGTCGACTAACTGCGCGGCGGCGGTCGAGGTGTCTCCCCAGAATGCACTGGCGCATCCGATGCGAACGGTGGTGGGCATTTTTATCTCCGACTCAGCAACCTGCGACAGAAGTGTCTGGAGGCTACCAAGCAAGCGCTTGGTTTGTAAACAGCTGAAACTATCTTCTGCCCAAGCGCTTGCTTGGTCGCGGCTGGCGGCTTAAATTGCGCGCAACCCTGCGGTTTCAGGGGGCAACAGACAGATCGACTGTAGGAGAGAACGGGTGGACGAGCAAAAAGCCCTGAAGGTCATGCGCCAATTGGTTGACCAAGGCCAGTTGACCGACCCGGACAGCGCCCGCGGCAAACTGCTGCAAGTGGCGGCTCACCTGTTCCGCAACAAAGGCTACGAGCGCACCACGGTGCGCGATCTGGCCGGCGCGGTCGGCATCCAGTCGGGGAGTATTTTTCATCACTTCAAAAGCAAGGATGAAATTCTCCGCGCGGTGATGGAAGAAACCATTCGCTACAACACCGCTTTGATGCGTGCAGCGCTTGCCGACGCCAGCAATGTGCGCGAGCGCGTACTGGCGCTGATCCGCTGCGAATTGCAGTCGATCATGGGCGGCAGCGGCGAAGCCATGGCGGTGCTGGTCTATGAATGGCGTTCGTTGTCCGAAGACGGCCAGGCGCAAGTGCTGGCGCTGCGCGATGTCTACGAAGAACTCTGGCTGCAGGTGCTGGGTGAGGCCAAAGAAGCCGGGTTTATCCGTGGCGACGTATTTATTACCCGACGTTTCCTCACGGGCGCACTGTCCTGGACCACCACCTGGTTCCGTGCCGGCGGCAGTCTGAGCCTTGATCAGTTGGCGGACGAGGCGTTGATTCTGGTCCTTGAGGAACGTTAAGGCACTTTCTATCGCGTCGGGAAACTGGCTAACTGGGCGAAACCGCCTAGCTTGAATGCATTGATCGGTATTTTTTCGGGGAGTGGGGTGTTTTGAAGTCTTCGCCAATTCGGACGGCCGCGGGGTTGATGCTCGCAGCGCTGGCTGCAATATGGGTATTGCCCGCTCAGGCAGCGCAACTGGTTCGGGTCGGCGCGGCGCATTTTCCGCCCTACACCATTCGCCCGGAAAACGGCGCCGACACCGGCCTGCTGCCGCAATTGGTCGAGGCCTTGAACCGTCTGCAAAGCGATTACCAGTTTGTGTTGGTACCGACCTCGATTCCTCGGCGTTTCGGTGATTTCAAGCAGGGCCGGATCGACATGGCGATCTTCGAAAACCCGGAGTGGGGCTGGAAGGAGATACCCCACACGGACGTCGACATGGGCCTTGAAGACGCGGAGATTTTCGTTGCGCAACGCGAAGACGGCCGCCAGCAGAACTATTTTGCCGACCTCACCGGCAAGCGACTGGCGCTGTTCAGCGGGTATCACTACGAATTCGCCAATTTCAACGCTGACCCGAAATTTCTCGCGCAGAATTTCAACGCCACGCTGACCTATTCCCATGACAGCAATCTGTTGATGGTGCTGCGCGGGCGCGCCGACATTGCCCTGGTGACCCGTTCTTACCTGAGTGATTACCTGCTGCGTAACGAAAAGGTGCGTGATGAATTGCTGGTTTCCCAGCGCATCGATCAGGTCTACCACCACTACGCGATCCTGCGTTCGACCGCGCCGATCACGGGCGAAGCGTTTGGCAAGTTGCTGCAAGGCCTGCGCGACAACGGCGAGATGCTGAAAATCTTCGATCCGTACAAGATTGCCGTGGTCCCGGTGCCGCGCCACTGAGGGAATGATTTGGGCTTCAAGCCTAAATTTCCCTGCCCGGCTCACGTCCCATCGTTGAACTGTCGACGATTATCGTGAGCCCGACCCATGTCCAATCTGAATGACCTGACTGCCCTGGCCTTGCCCTCAGGCAGTCATCTGATCGCTGATGCAACCGAAAGCCGCCTGAGCCTGAGCCTCGACGGGCAGCCGCTGATTCGCCTGCGCCTGGATCGTCAGGCCAAAGGGCCAATCCAGCTCGATGAGCGTTTTGCCTTGCCACCAGGGCAAGCCCTGTGGGCGGCCTGTTATTGGCTGTTTGCCCGTGATCCCGAATGCCAGCAATTGACCTGGCAGCTGGATCAGCCGCCGACCGAAGCGTTGCTCAGCGGTTTGCTGGTAAGCACTGAGGTCGCTGGCGAATATCGCTGCGAACGCACGCTGTTCTGGCAATTGCCGCAACCGTGGCTCGGCACGTCGCTGACCGGCAGCTATCCGCAGCAAATGGTCATCAGCCAGGGCAAGCGCCATCCGCAGCGACCGGTGAAGCCACGGGGTGAAGTCTATCGGCGTTTCGATGCGCGGCTGGGGGCGTGGATTTCGCTGCGTACGGTCGAAATCGAAGAGGATCTGCCGCGTTTCAACCGCTGGCAAAACAGCCCGCGCGTCGCCAGTTTCTGGCAGGAAGAGGGCAGCATCGAGAAGCACCGCGAATACCTGAGCAAACTCGACGCCGACCCGCACACGTTGACCTTGATCGGCTGCTTCGATGATCAGCCGTTTGCCTATTTCGAAGCCTATTGGGCCAAGGAAGATCGCATCGCGCCGTTTTACGACGCCGACAATTACGATCGTGGCATTCACATGCTGGTCGGTGAAGAAGATCATCGCGGCCCGCACAAAGTCGCGAGCTGGTTGTCGGCGCTGGTGCATTACCTGTTTCTGGATGATCCGCGCACGCAACGCGTGGTCGCCGAGCCGCGGGCCGATAACGCCAAGATGATTGGCCACATGCAGAACCAGTGCTTCCACTGCGAGAAGGAATTCGACTTCCCGCACAAGCGCGCGGCGTTGATGATTCTGGGGCGTGAGCGGTTTTTTGATCGGTGCAAGCTGGCTTGAAGTGACCTGAAAGCAAAAGATCGCAGCCTGCGACCGGGTCCTCATGTAGGAGCTGCCGCAGGCTGCGATCTTTTTCTATCTGAAGAAGCGGTCTCAGCGGCGACCGGCAATCACCGCATCCCGACGGCTGCCCGAGACCTTGCGGCAGTGCACCAGCGCATCACGAATCATGAAGTTGACCAGGGTCGGCGAGACCCCCAGTTCCTTGGCAATGTCTTTCTGCGGCACACCGTGCAGGCGATACATCTCAAACGCATAACGGGTCCGGCTTGGCAGCTCGGTCAGCGCGTCGGCGATGTGTTCCAGGGTGGAGAAATTGATGTGCGAGGTTTCCGGCGAAGCACCCTGAATGACCACGTTCAGCCCTTCCTCTTCAGGGCCGGAGTATTTCTGTTCCAGCGCCTGTTTGCGGTAGTGATCGATGGCGAGGTTGCGCACGATCTGGAACAGATAACTCAGTTGAGCCTTGATCGACGATGTGATCGGCGGCGCCGACTGCAGTCGGAAAAACGCATCCTGCACCACATCTTCGGCACGTGACCGGCAGCCGGTAATGCGGGCTGCAATTTTGACCAGAATCAGTCGATTGTCGACGAATGCCTGAAGTAGCGGTGAATCGCACCTGCTTGTGGATACTTGTTCCGTCATGGAAATCACCTTGCTGCCAAATAGGTTAGTGGGACGCCTTGGGGGGACGGGGCCGTCCTACACATCGAGCGACAAATTATGTTGAATGATAATGATTGTCAAATGAGAAAAAGAACTAATGATCCAAATCGGTGCGTTGTGAGAACTGCGACACGCCGCCGCATCCCGGCCCCATTGGCGATCCAGCCTGCCGACTAATTATTTCAAGACGTCATCCGTTCTCATTGGTGAATGGTTCCGGGTATCGAGCCCCGGCCAGACAGCATTCCCAAGCCTTGCGCGGTCGGCACAGACCGCGCCCTGCATGCCCAAGAGGGGCGTGACACAGCAACCCGATTCCACTCGCAAGCCGAATTCAGGCAGGAAACCTCATGACCGACGCGTTCGAAATCCCCAGCACTCTGGTCCAAGCCCTCCAGCGCCGTGCGGCCCTGACACCGGACCAATTGGCCCTGCGTTTTCTCGCCGAAAACGCAGAGCAGGCTGTGGTACTCAGCTATCGCGAACTGGATCAACGCGCGCGCACCATTGCGGCCGCGTTGCAGGCCGAAGCCGAATTCGGCGATCGTGCAGTCTTGTTGTTTCCCAGCGGACCGGATTACGTCGCGGCCTTCTTTGGTTGCCTGTACGCAGGCGTGATCGCGGTGCCGGCCTATCCGCCGGAATCCGCCCGTCGTCACCATCAGGAGCGTCTGCTGTCGATCATTGCCGACGCCGAACCGCGCCTGTTGCTGACCAGCGCCGACCTGCGCGACGCCTTGCAGCAAATCGAAGGCGCGCCGCCGCTGCTGTGCGTCGATACCCTCGACAATGCGCTTGCCGAAAACTGGCTCGAGCCGAACCTGCCGCAGGATCACATCGCCTTCCTGCAATACACCTCCGGCTCTACCGCTTTGCCCAAAGGCGTGCAGGTCAGCCACGGCAACCTGGTCGCCAACGAACTGCTGATCCGTCATGGCTTTGGCATCGATGTGAACCCCGACGATGTCATCGTCAGCTGGCTGCCGCTGTACCACGACATGGGGCTGATTGGTGGTCTGCTGCAGCCGATTTTCAGCGGCGTGCCGTGCGTCCTGATGTCGCCGGCGTACTTCCTTGGTCGGCCCTTGCGCTGGCTCGAAGCGATCAGCCAATACGGCGGCACCATCAGCGGCGGACCGGACTTCGCCTACCGTTTGTGCAGCGAACGCGTCAGCGAGTCGGCGCTCGAACGCCTCGATCTGAGCCGCTGGCGCGTGGCCTACTCCGGCTCCGAGCCGATCCGCCTCGACACCCTTGAGCGCTTCGCCGAGAAGTTTGCCGCGAGCGGGTTCAGCGACGACAGTTTCATGGCCTCGTACGGTCTGGCCGAGGCCACGCTGTTCGTCGCCGGTACCCCGCGCGGCACCGGTATCCCAGCACTGCGCGTGGACGATCAGGCGCTGGCGCAAAACCGCGCCGAGCCGGGCGAAGGCAGCCCGATCATGAGCTGCGGCATCAGCCAGCCCGAGCACGCGGTGTTGATCGTCGAGCCGAACACGCTCGTAGAACTGGTCGACAACGCCGTCGGCGAAGTCTGGGCGGCCGGGCCGAGCATCGCCCTCGGCTACTGGCGCAACCCCGAGGCCAGCGCCAAGACGTTCGTTCAGCACGCCGGCCGCACTTGGCTGCGCACCGGTGACTTGGGCTTTATGCGCGACGGTGAGCTGTTCATCACCGGTCGTCTGAAAGACATGCTCATCGTGCGCGGCCACAACCTCTATCCGCAGGACATCGAGAAGACCGTCGAGAACGAAGTGGAGGTGGTGCGCAAGGGCCGCGTCGCGGCATTCGCCGTCAACCAGAATGGCGAAGAGGGCATCGGCATCGCCGCGGAAATCAGCCGCAGCGTGCAGAAAATCCTGCCGCCGGAAGCGTTGATCAAGGCGATCCGCCAAGCCGTGGCCGAGGCGTACCAGGAAGCACCGAGCGTGGTGGTGCTGCTCAATCCAGGCGCGCTGCCAAAAACCTCCAGCGGTAAATTGCAGCGTTCAGCGTGCCGCAATCGCCTGGCTGATGGCAGCCTCGACAGCTACGCAGTGTTCCCGGCGCCCACAGCCGCAACCGCAGAGTCGACCACCAGCGCCTGCGAACTCGAAGCGCTGATCGGCAGCATCTGGGCCGAGCAACTCAACGTCAAACAGGTCAACGCCGACGATCACTTCTTCCTGCTCGGCGGCAACTCGATCGCCGCCACGCAAGTGATTGCCAAGGTTCGCGAAGAACTTGGCCTTGAGCTGAATCTGCGTCTGCTGTTCGAAGCGCCGACGCTGGCCGAGTTCGCCGCAGCCGTGGCGCAACAGCAACAAGACGGCGGCAGCGCCCAAGGTGCAATCACCGCGTTGTCGCGCAGCGAGCCGATACCGCAATCGCTGGCGCAAAACCGTCTGTGGATCACCTGGCAACTCGACCCGCAGAGCAGCGCCTACAACATTCCCGGTGCCTTGCGCCTGCGTGGTGAACTGGACGAAGACGCCTTGCGCGCCAGCTTCCAGCAACTGATCGAGCGCCACGAATCGCTGCGCACACGCTTTTTCGAACGCGACGGCGTGGCCCTGCAACGCGTCGATGCCGCCGCTGAATTCAACCTGCAACTGATCGACATCAGCGACCTGCCGGCGCATGAGCGCGAAGCCCGCGCGGTGCAGATTCGCGAAGACGAAGCGCGCACCCAGTTCGACCTGGAAAAAGGCCCGCTGCTGTGGGTGACGCTGGTGCGCATCGACGACGAAGATCACCAGTTGCTGGTGACGCTGCACCACATCATCGCCGACGGCTGGTCGCTGAACGTGTTGATCGACGAGTTCTCGCGCCTGTATGCCGCCGCTTCGCAAGGCGCGACCGCCAACCTCGCGCCGTTGCCAACCCAATACGCCGACTACGGCAGCTGGCAGCGCCAATGGCTGGCGCAAGGTGAGGGCGAGCGGCAACTGGCCTACTGGAAAAACCAGTTGGGTGACGAGCATCCGACCCTGGAACTGGCCACTGACTCTCCGCGTTCGGCGCAGCATGTTCACAGCGCAGAGCGCCATACCGTGCGACTGCGCACGAGCCTCAGCGAGGCGATCCGCAACACCGCCCAAGCGCACCAGTCGACACCGTTCATGCTGCTGCTCTCGGCATTCCAGAGCCTGCTGCATCGCTACAGCGGTCAGCGCGATATCCGCATTGGCGTGCCAAATGCCAACCGTCCGCGCCTGGAAACCCAGGGCCTGATCGGCTTCTTCATCAACACCCAAGTGCTGCGCGCCGAGATCGATTCGCGCCTGTCGTTCGTCGAACTGCTGGCGCAGACCCGCCAGGCCGCGCTCGGTGCCCAGGCGAATCAGGATCTGCCGTTCGAGCAACTTCTCGAAGCCTTCCCGCAGGCCCGCGAACAAGGCCTGTTCCAGGTCATGTTCAACCACCAGCAGCGCGACCTCAGCGCGCTGAAACGCCTGCCGGGTCTGCTCGCCGAAGAGCTGCCGTGGCACAGCCGCGAAGCCAAGTTCGACCTGCAACTGCACAGCGAAGAAGACCGTAACGGTCGCCTGACTTTGTCGTTCGACTACGCCAGCGAATTGTTCGATGCCACGACCATTGCGCGTCTGGCCGAACACTTCAGCAACCTGTTGCGCGGAGTTTGCGAACGCCCGGAGCAAGCCATCGGCGATCTGCAACTGCTGACCACCAACGAACACGACCAGCAAAAAAACTGGAGCGTCGTACCGTGCACCCCGGCGCAACAATGGCTGCCAGAGCTACTCAATGAACAGGCCCGCCAGACCCCGGAACGCATCGCACTGGTGTGGGACGGTGGCAGCCTCGACTTCGCGGAACTGCACACTCAGGCCAACCGCCTCGCGCACTATTTGCGCGACAAAGGCGTCGGCCCCGACGTTTGCGTGGCCATCGCCGCCGAGCGTTCGCCACAACTGCTGATCGGCCTGCTGGCGATCATCAAGGCCGGTGGCGCCTATGTACCGCTGGACCCGGATTACCCGGCTGATCGTCTGGCCTACATGCTCAGCGACAGCGGCGTCGAACTGCTGCTGACGCAAACAGAATTGCTCGACCGTTTGCCGGCCAGCGATGGCGTCAGCGTCATCGCCATGGACGCCTTGCACCTGGAGAACTGGCCGAGCCAGGCACCGGGCCTGCACCTGCACGGCGACAACCTCGCCTACGTGATTTACACCTCGGGTTCCACCGGCCAGCCGAAAGGCGTCGGCAACACTCACGCGGCATTGGCCGAGCGCTTGCAATGGATGCAGAACACTTACGCGCTCGATGAAACCGATGTGCTGATGCAAAAGGCGCCGATCAGTTTCGACGTGTCGGTGTGGGAGTGCTTCTGGCCGTTGATCACTGGCGCACGTCTGCTGATTGCAGGTCCCGGTGAACACCGCGATCCGCATCGAATCGCCCAGCTTGTTCAAGAGCATGGGGTGACCACGCTGCACTTTGTCCCGCCACTGCTTTCGCTGTTCATCGACGAACCGCTGAGCGCCGAATGCACCAGCCTGCGCCGGGTATTCTCGGGCGGTGAAGCGCTGCCCGCCGAACTGCGCAACCGTGTGTTGGCGCAACTGCCAGCGGTGCAATTGCACAACCGTTACGGCCCGACCGAAACCGCGATCAACGTCACCCACTGGCATTGCACCACGGCCGATGGCGAACGCTCGCCGATCGGCCGGCCGCTGGGCAACGTGATGTGCCGCGTGCTCGACGCCGACCTCAATCCCGTGCCGGCCGGCGTGCCGGGCGAGTTGTGCATCAGCGGCATTGGTCTGGCTCGCGGTTACCTCGGTCGTCCAGCGTTGACCGCTGAACGCTTTGTCGTCGATCCATTGGGTGAGCAGGGCGCGCGTTTGTACCGCACTGGCGACCGCGCGCGCTGGACCGCCGATGGCGTCATCGAATACCTCGGCCGCCTCGATCAGCAGGTCAAACTGCGTGGCTTCCGTGTCGAACCGGAAGAAATCGAAGCACGTCTGCTCGCCCAGGACGGCGTCGCCCAAGCCGTGGTGCTGGTGCGCGAAACCGCTGCCGGTGCGCAACTGATCGGCTACTTCACCGCAACCGATGCCAGCGAAAATCCTGACGAGCAAATCACCCGGCTGAAAACCGCTCTGGCCGCCGAACTGCCGGAATACATGGTCCCGGCGCAACTGATGCGTCTCGACGCAATGCCCCTCAGCCCAAGCGGCAAACTCGACCGCCGTGCCTTGCCCGAGCCGCAGTGGCAAGTACGTGAACACGTTGAACCGGTGACTGAGCTGGAACAGCAGATCGCCGCGATCTGGCGCGAAGTGCTGGGTCTGGCGCAAATCGGTCTGCGCGACGACTTCTTCGCCCTCGGCGGTCACTCGCTGCTGGCCACGCAAATCATTTCGCGTACCCGTCAGGCCTGTGACGTCGAGTTGCCGTTGCGCGCGTTGTTCGAGCACAGCGAACTCGGTGATTTCGCCGAACAGATCCGGTTGATCCAGGCCAGCGGCCGCACCAACAAACAGCCGCCGATCGACAAGGTCGACCGCAGCCAACCGGTGCCGCTGTCGTACTCGCAACAGCGCATGTGGTTTCTCTGGCAGATGGAGCCGGACAGCCCGGCGTACAACGTTGGCGGCATGGCGCGCCTGCGTGGCGTGTTGCATGTCGAGCGTTTCGAGTTGGCGTTGCAAGCGCTGATTTTGCGTCATGAAACTCTGCGCACCACGTTCCCGAGTGTCGACGGCGTTGCGCGTCAGCAGGTGCATGCCGAAACCGGCGTGCGCATGGGCTGGAAGGATTTCTCCAAATTCGCCGCCGAGGTGCGCGAGCAAAAGGTTCAGCTACTGGCCGATGAAGAAGCGCATCTGCCGTTCGACCTAGAAACCGGCCCGCTGCTGCGTGCCTGTCTGGTCAAGACTGCCGAGCACGAGCATTACTTTGTTCTGACCCTGCACCACATCGTCACCGAAGGCTGGGCGATGGATATCTTCGCCCGCGAACTCAGTGCGCTGTACGAAGCGTTTGTTGATGATCGCGATTCGCCGCTCGAGCCGCTGCCGGTGCAGTACCTCGACTACAGCGTCTGGCAGCGCAACTGGCTGGAATCCGGCGAGCGTCAGCGTCAACTCGACTACTGGACCGCACAACTTGGCCGTGAACATCCGTTACTGGAATTACCCGGTGACCGCCCGCGTCCGCCAGTGCAGAGTCATCAGGGCGAGCTGTTCCGTTTTGATCTGAGCGACGACCTCGCCGCGCGCGTTCGTGCATTCAATGCGCAAAACGGTCTGACCCTGTTCATGACCATGACTGCCGCACTGGCCACGCTGCTCTACCGCTACAGCGGCCAGACCGATCTGCGCATCGGCGCGCCGGTGGCCAACCGCATTCGTCCGGAAAGCGAAGGGCTGATCGGTGCGTTCCTCAACACCCAGGTGCTGCGTTGCCAGCTCGACGGCATGATGTCGGTCGGCGAACTGTTCGAGCAGGTGCGCCACACGGTGATCGAAGGCCAGTCGCATCAGGATCTGCCGTTCGATCATCTGGTTGAAGCCTTGCAGCCGCCACGCAGCGCCGCGTACAACCCGCTGTTCCAGGTGATGTGCAACGTGCAGCGCTGGGAATTCCAGCAGAGCCGCATGCTCGCCGGCATGACCGTCGAATATCTGGCCAACGATGCGCGGGCGACCAAGTTCGACCTCAACCTGGAAGTCACCGACCTCGACCACCGCCTCGGATGCTGCCTGACTTACAGCACCGATTTGTTCGACGAGCCGACCATCGCACGCATGGCCAAGCATTGGCGCAACCTGCTTGAAGCGCTGATCGCCGATCCGCAACAACGTCTCAGCGAATTGCCGCTGCTCGATGCGCCGGAGCAACAGCAACTGCTCGACAGCCTCGGCATCGAGCCGGGCGAGCATCGTCTCGATCAGTGCATCCATCATCTGTTCGCCGAGCAGGCGCTGGCGCGCAAAGACGCACCGGCCCTGACCTTCGCCGGGCAGACCCTGAGCTACGCCGAACTCGACGCCCGCGCCAATCGCTTGGCCTGGGCCTTGCGTGAGCGTGGCGTCGGCCCGCAAGTGCGCGTAGGCCTGGCGCTGGAGCGTTCGCTGGAAATGGTCATCGGCCTGCTGGCGATTCTCAAGGCCGGCGGCGCCTATGTGCCGCTGGACCCGGAATACCCGCTAGACCGTCTGCACTACATGATCGACGACAGCCGCATCGGCCTGCTGCTCAGTGATCGCGCGATGTTCAAAGCCCTCGGCGATCTGCCGCCAAATGTGGCGCGCTGGTGCCTGGAAGACGACAGCGCGGCACTCTCCGATTACCCGGCCACTGAGCTGCCGTTTATCAGCCTGCCGCAGCATCAGGCGTATTTGATTTACACCTCGGGTTCGACCGGTAAACCGAAAGGTGTGGTGGTCTCCCACGGCGAAATCGCCATGCACTGCCAAGCCGTGATCGAGCGATTCGGCATGCGCCCGGACGACTGCGAGCTGCACTTCTATTCGATCAACTTCGACGCTGCGACTGAGCGTCTGTTGGTGCCGCTGCTCAGCGGCGCGCAAGTGGTGTTGCGTGCGCAAGGTCAGTGGGACGCGGAAGAAATCTGCGGCTTGATCCGCACGCATAAAATCAACGTACTCGGTTTCACCCCGAGCTACGGCAGCCAGTTGGCGCAGTTCCTCTCGACGCAAAACCAAATCCTGCCGGTGCGGATGATCATCACCGGTGGCGAAGCGTTGACCGGTGAACACCTGCAGCGGATTCGCGCGGCGTTCAAACCGGCGATGTTCTTCAACGCCTATGGCCCGACCGAAACCGTGGTCATGCCACTCGCCAGTCTGGCGCCGGAGGTGCTGGAAGAGGGCGCCGGCAGTGTGCCGATCGGCAGCGTGATCGGCGCGCGTGTCGCCTACATTCTCGACGCCGATCTGGCGCTGGTGCCGCAAGGCGCGACCGGTGAATTGTTCGTCGGCGGCGCGGGTTTGGCGCAGGCTTATCACGACCGTCCGGGCATCACCGCCGAACGGTTTGTCGCTGACCCGTTTGCCACTGATGGCGGGCGCATGTATCGCACTGGCGACCTGGTGCGCCAGCGTGCCGATGGTCTGGTGGAATACCTGGGCCGGATCGACCATCAGGTAAAAATTCGTGGTTTCCGTATCGAGCTGGGCGAAATCGAAACCCGTTTGCTCGATCACGATTCGATCCGCGAAGCCGTGGTGCTCGCCCTCGATGCGCCAAGCGGCAAACAACTGGTTGGCTATCTGGTCACCGAAGTTGCCGAGCAGAATGAAGCCAGACAGGCTGAACTGCGCGACGCCCTCAAGTCGCACCTCAAGGCGCAACTGCCGGATTACATGGTGCCGACGCACCTGATCCTGCTGGCGAGCATGCCGCTGACCGCCAACGGCAAACTCGATCGTCGTGCGTTGCCGGCGCCGGATCCTGAGTTGAATCGTCAGGACTACGTCGCGCCGAGCAACGAACTTGAGCAGACCTTGGCGCAGATTTGGTGCGAGGTGCTCAACGTCGAACAGGTCGGCCTTAACGACAACTTCTTCGAACTCGGCGGCGATTCGATTCTGTCGATTCAAGTGGTCAGCCGTGCACGGCAGCAAGGTATTCATTTCAGTCCGCGGGATCTGTTCCAGCATCAGACCGTGCAGACCCTCGCGGCGGTAGCCAGTCGCACCGAGCAGGTGACGGCCGAACAGGGTCTGGTGGTTGGCGAATCGGCGCTGACGCCGATTCAGCACTGGTTCTTCGACACCGATATTCCTGAGCGTCAGCACTGGAACCAGGCGTTGTTGCTGGAGCCGACCGTACCACTGGAACCGCACCGTCTGGAACAGGCGCTGTTGGCGGTGATCGAGCAGCATGATGCTTTGCGTCTGCGCTTCAGCGAAGTCAACGACGCGTGGCAAGCGATGCACCAACCGGTCTCCGATGCGGCGGTGTTGTGGCAAGTGCGTGTTACCTCGATGGACAAGTGCGAAGCGCTGTTTGCCGATGCCCAGCGCAGCCTCGATCTGCAAAATGGCCCGCTGGTTCGCGCCTTGCTGGTCGACGGCCCTGAAGGACAGCAACGCCTGTTTATCGCGATTCATCACTTGGTGGTCGACGGCGTCTCATGGCGTGTGTTGCTCGACGATGTGCAAACCGTTTACCGCCAACTCGACGCCGGGCAGTCGGTCAAGCTGCCGGCGAAAACCAGTGCCTTCAAGGACTGGACGGCACGTTTGCAGGCTTACGCCGGCAGCGAATCCCTGCGCGAAGAACTCGACTGGTGGCAGACCCAACTGGCCGGCTCAAACGCCGACCTGCCTTGCGAAAACCCGCAGGGCGGCCAGCAGAATCGCCACGCGCAAACCGTCAGCGTGCGCCTCGATGCCGAACACACTAAACAGTTGCTGCAACAGGCGCCGGCCGCCTATCGCACGCAAGTCAACGATCTGCTGCTGACCGCGCTGGCCCGCGTGTTGTGCCGCTGGAGTGAGCAACCGTCGACGCTGATTCAGCTGGAAGGCCACGGCCGCGAAACCCTGTTCGACGAGATCGACCTGACCCGCACCGTCGGCTGGTTCACCAGCGCCTATCCATTACGCCTGACCCCGCACAACATCGAAGAAGCCGCCGGGCAGGGCGCTTCGATCAAGGCAATCAAAGAACAATTGCGCGCCGTGCCGCACAAAGGCCTCGGCTATGGCGTGCTGCGTTATCTCGCCGATGACCTCAGTCAACGCAGCATGGCCGCGCTGCCGCATGCGCCGGTCACCTTCAACTACCTCGGCCAGTTCGACCAGAGCTTCGGCAGCGATGCGCTGTTCCGTCCGCTGGATGAGCCGGTCGGTGCTGCCCACGATCCGCACGCGCCACTGCCGAACGAGCTGAGCATCGACAGTCAGGTTTACGGTGGTGAATTGCTCCTGCGCTGGACCTTCAGCGCCGAGCGTTATGACGCGCAAACCATCAACGATCTGGCCGATGCCTACCTCGGTGAGTTGCAAAGCCTGATCGCCCATTGCCTGCAAGACGAGGCCGGCGGCCTGACGCCGTCGGACTTCCCGCTGGCGAAACTGACCCAGGCGCAACTTGATGCCTTGCCGGTGCCGGCCGCGCACATCGAAGACGTCTATCCGCTGACGCCGATGCAGGAAGGCATGTTGCTGCACACCTTGCTCGAACCGGGCACCGGTCTGTACTACATGCAGGATCGCTACCGCATCAACAGCGAACTCGATGCCGAGCGTTTCGCCCAAGCCTGGCAAGCGGTGATCGCCCGTCACGAAGCGCTGCGCGCCTCGTTCTGCTGGAACGTTGGCGAAGACATGCTGCAAGTGATTCACACGCCGGGTCGCACGCCAATCGAATATCTGGACTGGAGCGCCGTCGCCGAAACCGAGCAGGAACCGCAGCTGCAAGCGTTGCTGAAAAACGAGCGCGAGGCCGGGTTCGATCTGCTCAATCAGGCGCCGTTTCACCTGCGCCTGATCAAGGTCGGCGCGGCGCGCTACTGGTTCATGATGAGCAACCACCACATCCTCATCGATGCCTGGTGCCGCTCGTTGCTGATGAACGACTTCTTCGAGATCTACACTGCGATGGGCGAGGGCCGTGAAGCGCAACTCGCCGTGCCGCCGCGTTATCGCGATTACATCGGCTGGCTGCAACGCCAGAGCCTGGCCGAAGCGCGGCAGTGGTGGCAGCAGAACCTGCAAGGGTTCGAGCGCACCACGCCGATCCCGAGTGACCGGCCGTTCCTGCGCGAACACGCCGGTGAAAGCGGCGGGATGGTCGTCGGTGACCGCTACACCCGCCTCAATGTCGAGGACGGTGCGCGTCTGCGTGAACTGGCGCAGGCGCATCAACTGACGATCAACACGTTTGCTCAAGCAGCGTGGGCCTTGGTGCTGCGCCGTATGAGCGGTGATCGTGATGTGCTGTTCGGCGTGACCGTGGCCGGGCGTCCGGTGGAAATGCCGGAGATGCAGCGCACGGTCGGCCTGTTCATCAACAGCATCGCGCTGCGGGTGCAGATGCCGGCGGACGATGAACGCAGCAGCGTGCGTCAGTGGCTCAGCGCTTTGCTCGACAGCAACATGCAGTTGCGCGAGTACGAATACCTGCCGCTGGTGAACATCCAGGAACAAAGCGAACTGCCGAAAGGCCAGCCGCTGTTCGACAGCCTGTTCGTCTTCGAAAACGCCCCGGTGGAAGTCTCGGTGCTGGACCGCGCGCAGAGCCTGAACGCGACGTCGGACTCGGGCCGAACCCACACCAACTTCCCGCTGACGGCAGTGTGCTACCCGGGCGATGACCTCGGTTTGCACCTGTCGTATGACCAGCGTTATTTCGATGAATCGACCATCGAGCGCATGCTCGGCGAGTTCAAGCGTTTGCTGCTGGCACTGGTCGACGGCTTCCATGGCGACATGGCCGATCTGCCGCTGCTGGGTGCCGAGGAACAGGACTTCCTGCTGCATGGTTGCAACCAGAGTGCCCACGATTATCCGCTGGAGCAGAGCTATGTTGCGCTGTTCGAAGCGCAGGTCGCCGCCCATCCACAGCGCATCGCCGCGACGTGTCTTGATCAGCAACAGAGCTATGCCGAGCTGAACCACAACGCCAACCGTCTCGGCCATGCCCTGGTCGCGGCCGGGGTGCAGATGGATCAACCGGTGGCGTTGCTCGGCGAACGCAATCTCGATCTGCTCGGCATGATCATCGGCAGCTTCAAGGCTGGCGCGGGTTATCTGCCACTGGATCCGGGCCTGCCGAGTCAGCGTCTGCAACGCATCATCGAACTGAGCCGTACGCCGGTACTGGTCTGCTCTACAGCATGCTTTGAACAGGCGCAGACTTTGCTGGATGAATTCAGCTGCGCCAATCGCCCGCGTTTGCTGGTGTGGGAAGAAATTCAAGCGGCGGCGATTTCGGCGCAGGACTTGGGCATTTACAGCGGCCCGGACAACCTCGCTTACGTGATCTACACCTCGGGCTCGACCGGCCTGCCGAAAGGCGTGATGGTCGAGCAGCGCGGCATGCTCAACAACCAGTTGAGCAAGGTGCCGTACTTGAACTTGAGCGACGCCGACGTGATCGCGCAGACCGCTTCGCAAAGCTTCGATATTTCGGTCTGGCAGTTCCTCGCCGCACCGCTGTTCGGTGCGCGGGTGGACATCGTGCCGAATACGATTGCCCACGATCCGCAAGGTTTGTTGGTGCATGTGCAGGCGCAGGGCATCACCGTGCTGGAGAGCGTGCCATCGCTGATTCAGGGCATGCTCGCCTCGGAGCGCCTGAGCCTTGATGGCTTGCGCTGGATGTTGCCGACCGGCGAAGCGATGCCACCGGAACTGGCGCACCAATGGCTGCTGCGTTACCCGGACATCGGTCTGGTCAACGCGTATGGCCCGGCGGAATGTTCCGATGACGTGGCGTTCTTCCGTGTCGACATGGCCTCGACGCGCGGCAGTTACTTGCCGATCGGGACACCGACCGACAACAACTTGCTGTATCTGGTTGATGGTGCGCTGGAGCTGGTGCCGCTGGGTGCGGTGGGCGAGTTGTGCGTGGCCGGCACGGGCGTCGGTCGCGGTTATGTCAGCGATCCGCTACGCACCGCGCCAGTGTTTGTGCCGAACCCGTTCGGCGCGCCGGGCGAGCGTCTGTATCGCACCGGTGACCTGGCGCGGCGTCGCAGCGACGGCGTGCTGGAGTATGTCGGCCGCGTCGACCATCAGGTGAAGATTCGCGGTTACCGCATCGAACTGGGTGAGATCGAAGCGCGCCTGCACGAACAGCCGGAAGTGCGCGATGGCGCGGTCGGTGTGCAGGAAGGCGTCAATGGCAAGCACTTGGTCGGTTATCTGGTGGCGGCCGATTCGGCACTCAACCCAAGCGAACGCCTAGAGCGGATCAAACAGCGCCTGCGCGCCGAGTTGCCGGAGTACATGGTGCCGCTGCACTGGTTGTGGCTCGATCAGCTGCCGCTGAATGCCAACGGCAAACTCGACCGCAAAGCCTTGCCAGCGCTGGAGATCGGCCAGTTGCAGAGCCAGGATTACCTGGCTCCGCGCAATGACCTCGAGCAGACGCTGGCGGATATTTGGGCCGAGGTGCTGAAGGTCGAGCAGGTCGGTGTGCGCGACAACTTCTTCGAGCTGGGCGGGCACTCGTTGCTGGCCACGCAGATTGCCTCGCGGGTGCAGAAGTCGCTGCAACGCGACGTGCCGCTGCGGGCGATGTTCGAGTGCAGCACGGTGGAGGAATTGGCCGAGTACATCGATGGGCTGGCGGCGAGTGACATCACCGAGGAGAAAGTCGACCGCTTGAATGATCTGATGGCGGAGCTGGAGGGTCTGTAGTTTTTTCGGTATCTGTACTGGCCTCATCGCTGGCAAGCCAGCTCCCACAGTAATCGAACATGATCACAAATTTTGTGTTCACTTTAGAACCTGTGGGAGCTGGCTTGCCAGCGATGGCGTCAGTGCATTCAACACATTTCAACAGGAACATTTTTAGACATTTGCCCGATTGACGATCAGCAACCGGCAGCTCAGTCTGCCGGTTCTGTTTTTTACCGCGCAGGTGAATCGATGCCTTTTTTAACGGTTGACGGACAAGCACTGCATTACATCGATCAAGGCACCGGCCCGGCAGTCCTGCTGGCCGGCAGTTATCTGTGGGATCAGGCCATGTGGGCACCGCAGATCGCCGCGTTGTCGCCGCACTATCGGGTGATTGCGCTGGATTTGTGGGGTCATGGCGAGTCGGGGCGGCTGCCTGAAAACACCCGCTCGCTGGACGACATCGCCAGGCAGGCGCAGGCCTTGCTCGATCATCTGAACATCGATCAGGTTACCTTGGTCGGCTTGTCGGTCGGCGGCATGTGGGGCGTGCGTCTGGCGCTGGCGGCACCGCAGCGGATCAACGGCCTGGTGCTGATGGACACCTATGTCGGCGTCGAACCGGAGCCTACCCGTCAGTATTACTTCTCGCTGTTCAAGCAAATCGAAGAAACCGGTGAAATCAGCGAGCAACTGCTCGACATCGTTGTGCCGATCTTTTTCCGCCCGGGCATCGATCCGCAGTCGGCGTTGTATCAGGATTTCCGTGCAAAACTGGCGGCGTATTCGTCGGACCGCTTGCGCGAAAGCATCGTGCCGATGGGGCGTATCACCTTTGGCCGCGATGATCTGTTGCCACGTCTGGGCGAGTTGAGCGCTGCAACCACGCTGGTGCTGTGCGGCGATCAGGACAAACCGCGACCACCTTCGGAAGCACAGGAAATGGCTGAGTTGATTGGCTGCCCGTGGGTGCTGGTGCCGCAGGCGGGGCATATCTCCAATCTGGAGAATCCCGAGTTTGTCACGGAGGTGTTGTTCGCCTTCCTGGCTGAGCGCCATTGAAAAGATCGCAGCCTGCGACAGCCCATGTAGGAGCTGCCGCAGGCTGCGATCTTTTGATCTTGCTTACTTGGGCCCGAGAATCTGCGCCAGCTTGTCCGGCGACGGCGCCCCTTGCTGCTGTTGCAGCTCACCCTTGGCATCCATGTAGAAAATCGCCGGCGTCGCCTGCAGATCGAGGTCTTCCATCAACTGCATATTGGCCGCCAGTTTGCTCTGCACCGCCACCGGAATATCCTTCAGCGCTTTAAGCGAGCTGCCCTTGCCAGCCTTCTCATGATCTTCCAGCGCCTTGCTCGGGTCTTTCGCCGCCAGCAACGCCGCTGATTTGCCCGGGCTGTCCTCACGGATGATCCCGACCATGATGTGCCGCAGTTGCACTTTGCCGGCCTTGACCCAAGGCCGCGCCTGTTCCCAGAACATGTTGCAGTACGGACAGTTCGGGTCGCTGAACAGGTACACCGTGCGCGGTGCATCCTTGTTGCCGTCCTGAATCCAGTTGCTCGCCTCGAACTTGGCCCAGACTTCCTTGGCCATCGGTGCGTAGACCAGTTTTTGCAATGGTTCGCTGCTGAGGTCCTTGCCGTCGGCGTCGTACAGATTACCCAGCAAAACGTGTTTGCCATCCGGGGTCAGGTACAGCGCCATGCCACGGTTCTGGTATTGCGCCGCATAACCGCGCAGACCGTCGGGCGCATCGAACTGGCCGACGATTTTCGCGCCTTTGGCTTCGATCTGTTTGATCGCCGCCGGCAATTCTTCAGCAGCCTGCACGGACGGCAAGTGCAGCAGGGCGGTGCCCAGGGTCAGCGTCAGCAGGTGGCGGAGGCGGGGCATGGCAGTTTCCTTGCAGAGGTGGCCGGTGCGATGGCCGGGTTCGAATTCGGGGTTGGCGTGCCAAAGTTTTCCAGGGCACGGGCCAGGCTGGCGTTCGATAGCTCACCAAGGTGACTGCTCAGCAACCGACCGTCAGGGCTATAGAACAGCGTAGTCGGCAATGCCATGGAACCCACGGCTTGACCGAGGCGACCACTGCGGTCGAACAGCACGTTATTGAGGCTCAGGCCCTGGGTTTCGAGAAACGTCGCCACGCTTTGCATGCTTTCGGCCTGATTGACGAACAGGAAGGTCAGATCCGGTCGTTGCTGCTGGGCGTTTTCCAGCACCGGCATTTCGCGGCGGCACGGTGGGCACCACGTGGCCCACAGGTTGATCACCAACGGGCCGCCCTGATAGTCGCTGAGCTGGATGGTTTCCCCGGCCGCGTTGCGCAGGGAAATGTCCGGCAGCCGGGTGCCTTGTTCATAGATATTCAGTGACAGGGTTGCGAGCAACCAGAACGCCACGCCGCTGACCACGCCAAAGCCCAGCGGCCGGCGCAAACCAGGCCGGCGCCAGCCGCGATACAGCGCCGCCAGCAGCAATACGATCACCCCCGGCCAGGCGAGAAAACCGCCATCGCGCAGGTCGATGATCTGCCACGGGTCATTGCGATAGTGCGCCCAGTACAGCACGACAAACGCCACGCGCGCCGCGAGCATGCCCAGTAGAAACAGGCTGAACAGCGCCGACTCGGGGTTGTCACTGCCGCGCTTGGCCACCCACCAGCCGACAAAGGTCGCCAGCGCCAGAGCACTGATCAGCAGCAGGTGGTTGAGCGCAATGGCAAAGGTGCCGAGGGTGAACGTCAGCATTAATTGGCGTCTCGGGTGGTGGCCCAGCGTTGCAGGAACGTGTCGGCATCGACTTCGCCGGTGATGCGCTGGCTGCGACGCTCTGCGCCGTCCGTGCCGATCCAGACGAAGCTCGGTGGCCCCGGCACTTTGTAACGGCTGAGCAGCTCGCGGCTGGCGGCATTGTCGGCGGTGACATCAAGCCTGAGCAGGCGCACATCGCTCAATGCCTGCATGACCTTGTCCTTGCCGAACACCTGTTTTTCCATGACTTTGCACGACACGCACCAGTCGGCGTAATAGTCGAGCAAGACCCATTGGCCTTTGGTTTTCGCTGTATCCAGTTCGCGTTGCAGGGCGTCGGGAGTGTTGATCGTGGTGAACGCTTCATGGCCATTGGGTGCAGCGCTGGTCGTGCGACCGGCGCTATAAACCTGCAACGGCTGGTACGGATCATCACTGCCGCCCGCCGCGCCGATCACCAGCAAACTGCCCCACAAACCCAGCAGCAGCGCCGTTGCCCCGAACATCTGTGCAACACGGCCAAAGCCTTCGGATTGTTTCCAGGCACTGTAAGCGGCAATCAACAACAGCGCGCCGCACAAGCCCAGCCACAACGACGGGTCCAGCACCGGCCGCAACATCAGTAACGCAGTGGCGAGAAAGAGGAAACCAAACACGCCCTTGAGCAGGTTCATCCACTCGCCGGGTTTGGGCAGGAAACGATTGCCGACGGTCACCAGCAGCAACAGCGGCACACCAATACCGATGCCCAGCGAGAACAGAATCAAGCCACCGTGCAGGGCATTGCCACTCTGCGCGATATACAACAGCGCGCCGGCCAGCGGCGCGGTCATGCACGGGCCGACCAGCAAGCCCGACAGCGCGCCGAGCGCGCCGGCGCCGACCAGGCTGCCACCACTGCGACTGCGCGAAGCGTGTTCGAGGCGATCACGCAGCGCCACCGGCAGTTGCAGTTCAAAGAAGCCGAACATCGGCAACGCCAGCACCACGAAGATCGCGGCAAAGGTGCCGAGCAGCCAAGGGTTCTGCAACCATGCTTGCAGGTTCGCGCCAAGCAGCGCGGCAATCACGCCCATCGCCGCATACACCAGCGCCATGCAAATCACATAACTGCCGGCCAGCGCAAAACCGCGACGCGGTGTGGCACCACTGCCGACGACCATACCGGCGAGAATCGGCAGCATCGGCAGCGTGCAAGGGGTGAACGCCAGCAGCAGGCCGAGGCCGAAGAACACCAGCAGACTCCAGCCCAGTGCGCGCTGTTGCAGGCTGCTGGCCAAGGCCTGATCAGGTGCTTCGGCGCTTGCCGCGACGGCGGCTTTACCGCCGAGGTCAATCACTCGGGTCTGCGGCGGATAGCACAGGCCGGCATCGGCACAGCCCTGATAGCTGACCTTGATCTGGCCGCTGGCCGAGGCGGGGATTTTGACTTCCAGGCCTTGGCGGTAAACCGGTTGCTCACCGAAAAACTCATCGCTGTGCGATTCGCCTTCGGGCAATGCCGGTTGTTGTTCGGCGCTCAGACCGTCGAATTTCAGGCGTTTCTGATACAGGTAATAGCCGTCGGTGATTTGCCAGAACAGCTGGGTTTCACCCGATTGCAGACGCTCGGACGTGAGCACGAACGCTTTATCGACCGGCAGAAACTCCGGTTTTGACTCAAATGGGTTGTTTCCAGCCTGGGCCAGGCTCGAAATCAGCAGAGCAAACAAAAGAAAAAAATGACGCATGGAGGAGCCTTGTCCCTGTGCAAGTGAGGTGCACAATGGGCGGTGGCGATTAACCGATGATTAACCGCCATGCCCTTGTCGCTGTGACGTTCGGGGCATAATGTCAGCTTAATCGGCCAACTGCCTAATCGGCTTTTTTCTACGGGACTCACCATGCACGTACTGGTTTGCGAAGACGATGAGTTGATCGCCAGCGGGATCGTTGCCGGTCTCACGGCGCAGGGGTTGACCGTCGACCACGTCAACACGGCGTCGAAGGCGCGGGCGATGCTCAAGGTCGCCGAATTTGACGTGATGGTGCTCGATCTCGGCCTGCCCGACGAAGATGGCCTCAAATTGCTGCAACAATTGCGGCAAAGTGGCCTGGAAATCCCGGTACTGATTCTGACCGCACGCGATTCGGTTACCGACCGCGTTGATGGCTTGCAGGCCGGCGCTGACGATTACCTGCTCAAACCGTTCGATCTGCGTGAACTGTTCGCGCGCTTGCAAACCCTGTTGCGCCGCGTGGCGGGCCGCAGCGTCAATCTGATCGAACACGGCGCGCTGACTTATGACCCGAGCAGCCGCGAAACCACCCTCGCCGGGCAACCGGTGGATTTGTCGCGCCGCGAGCAATCGTTGCTGCAAGCCCTGCTGCATAATCGTGGGCGGGTGCTTTCCACCGAGCAACTGAAGGACAGCGTCTACGGCTTCAACGACGAGCTGGAAAGCAACGCCCTCAACGTACACATCCATCACCTGCGCAGCAAACTCGGCAAGGGCATCGTCGAAACCGTGCGCGGCCTGGGTTATCGGCTCGGCCCGGCAGATGGCGGAGATCAAGGCAAGTGATGAGTCTGCGACTGCGCCTGAGCCTGACCCTCGGCGCCGCGTTCGCGCTGATCTGGGCGCTGGCGGCGGCCTGGATGCTCAGTGACCTGCGCAATCAGATGATGTTTTCCCTCGACCAGCGTCTGGTGGCGTCGGCGCGCATGGTCGCCGGGCTGCTGGAACAGTTGCCGACACTGCCGAGCAAAGGCGAGGGCACGCATTTCAGCGCTGAACAATTGAATATTCCTGGCGGCATGGCCTGTCAGGTCAGTTCGTTGCGCGGGGAAATTCTCGCCCGCAGTCACAACAACCCCGAGCAAGCGCTGGAGGCCGAGAAAATGGGCTTCCACGACCAGATCATCGACGGCGCGCCGTGGCGCAGTTTCACCCTCGCACGCGGCGATGTGCGGATTACCACGGCGGATCGGCAGATCGAGCGCGAGGCCCTGAACATGTCGATTCTGCTGGCCGCGTCGGTGCCGGTCGGCGTGGCGTTGCTTGGGTGCCTGTGCCTGTTGTGGCTGGGCATCGGCCAGGGGCTGGCGCCGCTCAATCGCTTGCGTGAAGCGCTGATGCGGCGCAATGCCGACTCGCTTGAGCCGCTGCAATTGCAGGCATTTCCCAGCGAATTGAAACCGCTGCTGGATACGCAGAATCAATTGTTCCAGCGCATTGGCAAGACCATCGAACGTGAGCGGCGGCTGACCGGTGACGCGGCGCACGAACTGCGCAGCCCGCTGACGGCGATCAAGACCCACCTGCAAGTGGCGCGCATGACCGAAGGCAGCGCTCGCGATCAATCGCTGGCGCGGGCGGAAGAGGGCGCTGATCGCCTGCATCGGACCCTTGAGCAATTGCTGCTGCTGGCGCGAGTCGAAGGCAGTCTGTCGTTCGACGACGGTTCGCAATGCAGTGCCGAACAGGTCGCCCGACTGGCGATTCAGGATGCTACCGGCGGCGAACGACTGCGGATCAAACTGCAATTGCCGGCGCAGCTTTCTGAGGCTCCGTTGCAGATGCCTGCGGTGTTGGCGATTGCCGCGCTGCGCAATTTGCTCGACAACGCGCTGCGCCATACACCGGAAGATTGCGCAGTCGAGGTGAGCCTGGAAACCATCGGCAACCGCGTACGTTTTGTCGTGCGCGACCATGGTCCGGGCATTGCCCCGGATGATTTGCAGCACCTGACCCAGCGCTTCTGGCGCAACGGCCAAAGCACCGGCTGCGGCCTCGGCCTGGCGATTGTCCAGGCGATCGTCCAGCGTTGCGACTGCGCGCTGCATTTCGACAGCCGCGCGGACGGCCTGCGCGTCGAACTGACCATGCCCCTGCAAACGCTCTGATTTCACTCCCCCCTGTAGGAGCTGCCGAAGGCTGCGATCTTGTGATCCTGGAAAACAAGATCAAAAGATCGCAGCCTTCGGCAGCTCCTACAGGGGATTCTCATCAAATGTAACTTCTTGGCGTTCGCTATCCGGGCGGGGCGGGGTTAAGGTCGGCCCCTGCTTTGACTCAATGGATTGAGGGAACAGCGCCATGGAAGCACCCATCTGTATTCGTTCGGCCCTCCCGGCCGACAGCGGCATCATCAGCCGCATCATCGAACGCTCGATCCGCGTCGGTTGTGCGTTCGATCACCGCAACGATCCCCAACGAGTCAGCGCCTGGCTTGCGCAACTGTCTGCCGAACAGATCAGTGCCTGGCTGGCCAATCCGCAGTGCTATGTGAATGTTGCGCTGCTCGGGGATAAACCGGTGGGCGTCGGCATGGCCGCCGCCTGCGGGGAAATCACGTTCTGCTACGTGCAGCCGGAATGGTTTCGTCGTGGCGCAGGGCGGGCGTTGATGAACGATCTGCACGGCTGGCTGCGCATTCGCGGCGTTCTGCATGTCAATCTCAACAGCACCCGCACCGGCCAGGCTTTTTATCGGCGACTGGGCTATCGCGAATCGACGCAACCGGCTGCCCGCGACGGCTTGCAGACCCTGGCAATGACCCAGTCGTTCGACACCTCGGCCTGACAACTCGATCAAGGGTCTAAATCCTCGGGACGCTTAAGCGTTTCCAGAACAGGAAAACCTGCAAGTGCGCTCCGCGACCGGAATGCGCACCTGTGCGGTGTGCTGTTTTGGTCACTATCCATAGCGTATTGAGGGGTCGAGAGATGTCAGTCGCCACCAGCCTTATCGAAGAGTCGTCGGCCCGGGTCAGCTCGGCGCCAGCGGAAACGCTGTACCAGTTCAACGAGTCGCCGTTGCTCGCGCGTCAGGCGCAACAGGAATCCAACGCCCGCAGTTATCCACGGCGCATTCCGCTGGCGCTCAAGCGTGCCAAAGGCCTGTACGTCGAAGACGTTGAAGGCCGCACCTTTATCGATTGCCTGGCCGGTGCCGGCACGCTGGCGCTCGGCCACAATCACCCGGTGGTGATCGAAGCGATCCAGCAAGTGCTGGCCGATGAACTGCCGTTGCACACTCTCGATCTGACCACACCGGTCAAGGATCAATTCGTTCAGGACCTGTTCGGCCTGCTGCCGTCTGCCCTCGCGGCGGAGGCGAAAATCCAGTTCTGCGGCCCGACCGGCACTGACGCAGTGGAAGCGGCGCTGAAACTGGTGCGCACCGCCACCGGGCGCAGCACCGTACTGTCGTTCTCCGGTGGTTACCACGGCATGAGTCAGGGCGCTTTGAGCCTGATGGGCAGCCTGGGGCCGAAAAGGCCGTTGGGCGCGTTGCTCAGCAGCGGCGTGCAGTTCATGCCGTTCCCGTATGACTACCGTTGCCCGTTCGGCCTCGGTGGCGCTGCGGGCGTCAAAGCCAATTTGAGTTATCTGGAAAACCTGCTCAACGACCCCGAAGCCGGCGTGCAACTGCCCGCCGCCGTGATCGTTGAAGCCGTGCAGGGCGAGGGTGGGGTGATACCCGCCGACATCGAGTGGCTACGCGGCCTGCGCCGAATTACCGAGAAGGCTGGCGTGGCGTTGATCGTCGACGAGATCCAGAGCGGTTTCGCCCGTACCGGCAAGATGTTTGCCTTCGAACACGCCGGCATCACGCCTGACGTGGTGGTGCTGTCCAAAGCCATCGGTGGCAGCCTGCCGCTGGCGGTGGTGGTGTATCGCGACTGGCTCGACACCTGGCAACCGGGCGCACACGCCGGCACGTTCCGTGGCAATCAGATGGCGATGGCCGCCGGTTCTGCGGTGATGCGTTATCTGGTCGAGCACAAGGTCTGCGAGCACGCCGCGGCCATGGGCGCACGCCTGAGCGAGCACCTGCGCATCCTGCAGCGTGACTTCCCGCAGCTGGGCGACATTCGTGGCCGTGGCCTGATGCTCGGTGTTGAACTGGTTGACCCGAACGGTGCGCCGGATGCCCTCGGTCATCCGCCGGCGTTCGCGGCTCTGGCGCCGTTGGTGCAACGCGAGTGCCTCAAGCGCGGGCTGATCCTGGAGCTGGGCGGCCGTCACGGTGCGGTGGTGCGTTTCCTGCCGCCGCTGGTGATCACCGCCGCTGAAATCGACCGTGTTGCCGAGATCTTCGGCCGTGCCTTGGTGGCCGCGACGGCCGCCGTGTAAATTTTTCGCCGCGCCGAACGTTCTTTCTACATACCCGGCTGCACCCGTTGTGCAGCCCACCCTTACAACGATGGAGAACCAGCATGACGTCAGTATTCGACCGCGAGGACATCCTCTTTCAGGTCGTGGTCAACCACGAAGAGCAGTACTCGATCTGGCCGGACTACAAAGCCGTGCCGGAAGGCTGGCGCACCGTGGGCAAGAGCGGCCTGAAAAAGGAATGCCTGGCCTACATCGAAGAAGTCTGGACCGACATGCGTCCGCTGAGCCTGCGCCAGAAGATGGAAGCGCAGGCCGTGGCGCAATAAGCATCCGGCAAAAAGAAACCCGCTGAACCGATAAGGTCAGCGGGTTTTTTCATGCCCTGGATTTGTGTTGATGATCAGGGCCTCATCGCTGGCAAGCCAGCTCCCACAGGTATCGGGGGGATTACAAAATCTGCGTTCACCGCGAACCCTGTGGGACCTGGCTTGCCAGCGATGAACGATAACGCGGTCTCGGATGAAATTACACCCCGCTCAATCCCTTGAGCAGCAGATCCACATTCCCCTCCAGCTCCGCCACCGGATCCGCCGCATCGGTGCTCAACACCAACAACCGGCTACCCGACTCGGCAATCGCCGCTTTCACCGCCTCCGCAGGCTGGCGATGATGCAGCACCACCGCCACATCATTGTCCTTGAGCGTGGCCGTCAGCTTTTTCAGATCCTCAGGCGTCCACTCCGCATCCGGACGCGGATCCTGGCCGACCAATTCCAGATTCAGGCTGCCAATCAAATAACCGAAGTGATCGCTCAAACTCATCACGCTCAGATTGTCGGCACTGGCCAGCCGCGCCTCGCTGTCGGCGCTGAGCTTGAGCAGACGCTGTTTCAACGCCGCCAGGTTCGCCTCGATCGCAGGCTTGGCGGCCGGTGCCAGGCGCACCAGATCCGCCGCCATGACGTCGGCCATGCGCCCCATATTGTTGCTGGAAAGCCATGGCTGACTGTTCAAGCCATCGATCATCAGACCTGGCTGCACAGCGATGCCGGGCAGGGCGCCGTCGACCGGCCGTGCCGCGTCGACTTCAACGATGCGAATATTGCTGCGCCGAGAAATCGGATACAGCGGATCGTCAGCCCACAGCGAGCGTACGCCGATGACCGCGTCGGCACCGGTCGCCAGTTTGCTCAGCGCCGGCGCGCCACGCCCGGTGAAGTAGGCGGTCTGGCGACTGCCCGGCAGGTTCGCCGGTGCCGCGCGTTCGAGGTTGACATCGGTGCCCTTGAGCAGCACTTCACCCAGGCCGTAGGTGATCGGCAGCGACGCCAGCACCCGCAGCGGTTTAGCGTTTTCGGCGGCGAGCAGTGGCGTGCAGACGACGCCGCACAGGGCCATGGCCAAAGTCAGTTTGCGCATTGAAAAAGTCATTTATCCAAGATTCCCTTTCAGGCTCGGGACGACACCGCGCGCGATGGCGGCGAGGGCGAAGGCGATGCCGGCGACCAGAATGATCGCGGCGCCGGACGGAATTGGCAGATCGAAGACGATCGGCGCGAGAATCCCGCACAAGGTGCTCACAGTAGCGATCAACACTGAACACCAGAAAAAGCCCTTGAGCGACTGGCTAAGCAAGCGTGCCGCAGCGGCGGGAATCACCAGCAGCGCACCGACCAGAATCGCGCCGATGACTTTCACTGCCGCGACGGTAATCAGCGTCACCAGAATCACGAACAGGTAATCCAGGGTCTTCACCGCGACGCCGCGCACCGCCGCCAGTTGCGGATTGAAACTGGCGAGCATGATGCGGTTGTACAGCGGCAGCGCCAGGGCCATGACCAGCGAACCGACGATGGCCAGCACCGCCAGATCATTGCCGTTGACGGTCAATACCGAACCGAACAACACGTTCTCGAGAATGTGCACGTTGATCTTGCCGGCGAGAATCAGCAGCAGGCTCGCACCCAAGGCCAGCGACACCGAGAGGAATACGCCGATCAAGGTATCGGGCGCCAGACCGGTGCGGTTGCGCAGGTAATTAAGCAGGATGCCGAACAACAGGCAGTAACCGAACAGACTGCCGTACGGCCCGGTGTAGGGTTCGCCAAGCAGAATGCCAATGGCCACACCGGTCAGCGCGGCGTGACCGACTGCTTCGGAAAAAAACGCGAAGCGCTTGACCACCACCAGCGTGCCGAGGCCGCCGAGTACCGGGCCGATCAGCAGGCCGGCGAGCAACGCATTGACGACAAACCCATAAGCGAGCGCTTCCGGCAGGTAACCGGACGAGGCCCAGCCTTGAACCATCAAACGAAAGGCTTCGTAACTCATCAGCTCGCGCTCCGTGGATGGGTCGAAAACAGTGTCAGCAGACGCTCCGGGGTCAGCGCCTCGCGAGGTGTGGCGTCGAACAACACACGACGGTTGAGGCCGGTGACGCGATCGGCCAGGCGACCGACGGCTTCAAGATCATGCTCGATCCACAACACGGTGATGCCGGCGGCGCGCCAGTCATTGAGCAGGCGTTCGAACACCTGAATCCCGGCTTCGTCGAGGGCCGACATCGGCTCATCGAGCACCAGCAATTGCGGCGCCGGAATCAACCCTTGCGCAAGCAAAACCCGCTGCCGTTCACCGCCGGACAGCGCGCCCATGCGGCGCTTGCGTTTGTCCTGCATGCCGACGCGTTCCAGCGCATCACCGATGGCGCCGGCGTAGTGTTTGCTCAAACCAAGAAATGCCGGACGACGCTGGCACATCGCGGCCATGAAATCGTCGACGGTCATCGGCAAACCGCGATCGAATTCCAGTGCCTGTGGCACATAACCGATGGTGCCGGGCTCGCGCGGCCAATGCAGGCTGAGCTGGCCCTGATGCGGCATCTGCCCGAGCAGGGTTTTGATCAGCGAACTCTTGCCGCCACCGTTGGGGCCGACCAGTGCGTGGACGCTGCCGGGCTGCACCTGGAAGGTGACCTTGTCGAGAATCGTCGTACGCCCCAGCGTCAGACAAACCTGCGCAAAATCCAGCGTCGGCCCCGAAACCTGTAGGAGTGAGCCTGCTCGCGATAGCGCTATGTCATCCAACGAAGAGGTTGCCTGAACCGACGCATTCGCGAGCAGGCTCGCTCCTACAGGGGATTCGGTGTGGTCGGCGATCAGGGTTTCTTTGGAGGTCATGCGCCGGACTCCTGAATCGCCCGTACCACAGTGTTGAGGTTGCCGGTCATTTCCTTTTCGTACTTGTCGGCGGTGTATTCGCCGTAGGAAATATGCGACAGCGGGTACAGCTTCACCCCGGATTCACGCTGAATGGTATCGACGTAACTCGACGGGAAATCCATCTCCGAGAAGATCACTTTCACGTCCAGTTCGCGCAGTTGATCGATGGTCTTCTTCAACTGGCTCGGGCTCGGCTCGATGCCGTGCGCCGGCTCGACCACGGCGGTTACTTCCAGACCGAACTCACGCAACAGATAGTCGTAAGCGGCATGGACGGTGGCGACGCGCAGCTCGGCGTTCGGCGCCTGGGTCAGCTTGGCCAGCGCGTCGGCACGCATCTGCCGCAGGCGTTTGCCGTAGGCGCGGGCGTTTTGCGTGTAGGTCTTGGCGTTGTCCGGGTCGAGCTTGCCCAGCTCGCGGGCAATGTTGTTGACCTGGGCGATCGAGGCGCTGATCGACAAAAACGTGTGCGGGTTGACCACTTTGCCGGCGCCGCGCGCAGCGACCCCGGTGGCGGCCAGCAGTGGCACGTTTTCGTTGGCTTCGATGGTCTTGATGTTCGGTGTTTCGCTGGCGGCGATCATGCGGTCGGCAAAATCATCATGGCCGACACCGTTGAGCACGATCACGTCCAGCCCGCTGATGCGCTTGATGTCTTCGGCGCGCGGCTCGTAAGCATGCGGGTTGAAACCGGCGGGAATCAGCGGCACGACCTCGGCCTTGTCGCCGACGATGTTCGCCACATAGCTGTAATAAGGATGCAGAGTGATGCCGATGCGCAGGCGCTTGGCCTGATCGGCGCTGGCCAGCGGGCTCAGCAGGCAGGCGCAGAGGCCGACCAGAAACATACGCAACAAGGGACGGCGAGGCGATGAAATAGACATGGGCAAACGGTCTTCTCTCGGGTGAGGGCGAGGAATCAATGGCGATGTTCGCGGGTAACCCCGGCATCGTATTGCGCGACGATCTGTTTCCAGCCCGACGCGGACAGGGCGGCGGCGGTCAGTTCGGTCGGCACTTTGAGATCGGCATCGCGGTTGAGCCAGATGTCCGGTGCAGCGCTGTTATCGGTGCTCAACAGCATCACGAATGAACCAGCGACGGCGGGTGCCTGACTGTGGCCAAAGTAGGCAGTGTCGGCCAGCAATTGCCAGGCATGACCGCCGCGGCTGACTGAACTCGCATCCTGAGCAAATGGCGCAAAACCTTCGTCAGCCAGATTTTGCGGCGTCGGCAAGGTTTGCTGTTCTTCGCGCAGCAGACGGATTTCGTCGAGGGTCACCCGCAGGTCGGCATAAATGCCTTGCTCTGATGCACTGAGATCGCGGCGTGCGTCGAACTGATTGCTGGCGACCGGCTCCGGCTCATGGGAAACCCCGCGCCACGCCACCACCGAACCGGCAATCGCCAGAATCAACAGACACAACAGCAACACATTGAGGGTTTCATGGCCGGCACCGGCCGGGCGTACGACTTGCGTGGTGGGCGTACTCATGGGGCCTCAATATCCGCTTGGTCGATTTCGACAACGTGGCCCGGGCCTGCGTCGAACAGCACGTAGAACTCGGCGCCGGGTTTTTTGAAGGTCAGCGTTGAATCGCTGCCAAGCTTGCCCGGTACCAGAATAGTTTCGTCGTAACCGATCACGTCGAGGGTCACGCCGGGGGCGCCGCTGCCGTCGGAAAAACCGCCGGTGCATTTGATCTGGTCAGCGTCGATGGCTTTGCATTCGCACATCGGGTTATGCGCCAGCGCGCTGCCAGTGAAACCGGCGCTGAGCACCAGCAACGCGGCGCTCAGCCGCAGGCGGGAAGGGCGTTGCGAGCGGGTCATGGTTTGGCTCCTTGTTGAGTCAGCCAGGCAATGGTGGCGGGGGAGGCCTGGCTCAGGGGAATCGAGGCCTGATGCATGCTGCCGTCCCAGCCTTCCATGGTGATCCACAGTTCGGCGTCGGCTTTGGTTTTTTCCGGTACGGGCAACTGCGCGCCCATGCGGTACGGCGCGCCGAAAAAAATCACCCCGGCGGCGCGCAGGCTGCGCGGTTTGCCAATGCGCAGGTAAGTGGCTTTGACTGTGTCGATGCAGGCATCGCAAAGCGCGGCGTTGAAACTTTTCATGTAGCCGGCCGGACCTTCCAGCTGGGGCGCCTGATTGCGCAACTCGGCGAGGCGCAGGCTCCAGGGGCCGACCGCGACTTCGCCGACTTCGCGTTCACCGAGGCCGACATCGCCGCGAAACAGCGCCGCATCGGCGAAGTATTTCGGCATGAACCCCAATGGAATCAGTAGCAACAGCACGTTGATGTGGAAGCGCCATTTGTGCCAGAACAGGCGCAGGCGCGACGGTTGAGGTGCAGTGTTGGACTTGCTCACAGGTCGACCTCCGACGTTTCTCGGCGCAGGGCCGGTTGCGCCTGCACGCGGTTTTTCTTCGATTCACGCTTGAGGGCATTGGCCGTCGCCAGCGCCGTGCGTTTGGTCCAGATCAACAAGCCGCTGAGGACCATCATGCTCAGCAGCAGGCCGAAGAAGAACCAGATCAATTTGATCCACAGCCCGCCAAAGTCGCCGGTGTGCAGGGGGCGCATGGATTCGGTGACGAATTCCAGTGAGGTACGGTCGCTCAACAAACGCGAAGCAGCCATTTCACCGCTGTACGGATCGAGCGTCGCGGTCTGGAACATCAATGGATACCAGCCGCGGCCGCCGACGTTCAGATGGGTGTAGGCGTTGGCCGGCAGGCTGACGAAGCTGATTTCCAGGCCGGGAATTTTCTCTTGGGCGACTTCAATGGCGCGATCCAGGCTGATGCGCGGCGGTGGTGTGCCGTCGGCCGAGATCGGCACCGCTTCACGTGCCATCGCCGGAATGACCGGTTCGCTGGAGATGGAAATGTGGTTGTCGAACAGCAGCGCTTCGATCAGGAACCAGGTCCCGGTGATCGAGATCACGCCGATAAACCAGATCGACCAGATTCCGCTGAGACGGTGGAAATCACCCCAGAAAATCCGTGCACCGTGGCGAAAACGCAGGGTAGGGCTAAAGAATCCTTTCCAGAAGCGTTTATAAACCACCAGCCCGGTAATCAGCGACGCCAGTAATGGCAAACCGAGGAACGACACCAGGTACCAGCCCCAGCTGTAACCATTGGTGAACGGCACCAGCCACCAGCCATGCAAGGCGCGGGTAAAGGCTTTGAAGTTGAAATCCGGCGCGCCGCCCTGAATCACCCCAGTGTACGGATTGACGTAAACGGTCTGCTCACGGCCATCCGGGTAGCTGACCCGGACATCCAGCGCAAAGTGCGACTCGTCGGGACGGCTGATGCTCTCGACCACCGTGCGAGGTTCGGCTTTCTTGATGGCGGCCAGCACCTGATCGTAACTCAGTCGCGGCGCATCATCCGTCGGCTGGCTGGCGCGCATTTGCGGGTTCGCCAGCCAGACGATTTCCTGGCTGACCACCGCCAAGGTACCGGTGACGCAGACGATCAGGACAAAAAACCAGATCGGCAACGCCAGCCAGCTATGAACGAGGAACCACAGTTTGGAGCGGGATTTCTTCGACATGATTGGACGTCTGTTTCGGTGGGAGGGCGCGGCACTACGGGCTTCGCAGCACAGCAGTCCCCGAATGACCGCTCGTGGCTTTTGCCTACGCGAACGGCCTGCATCTCTATAGGACGAATGAGCGACGCAAATCCCGAAAGGCGATATGAAAGCAAATGTTTCGCAATCTCTCCTGTAGGAGCTGCGGCACGCTGCGATCTTTTGATTCTATTTTTCAAGGTCAAAAGATCGCAGTCTCGTTTCACTCGTCAGCTCCTACAGGGGGGGATTGAACACGATTCATGATCCGCGCGATCACTGTCTGGCAATTGATGGGCGGCAGCGCCTGCCTATGATGGCAATCACCCGGATTGCTTGAGTGAACGCCATGATGAGTCCCAGAACCCTTTACGACAAACATATCGATTCGCACACGGTGTGCTGCCTCGACGATCAGGGCCATGTCCTGCTGTATATCGATCGTCAGGTGATCAACGAGTACACCAGCCCGCAGGCTTTCAGCGGCCTGCGCGCTGCCGGGCGCCAGGTCTGGCGACCGGGCACGGCGCTGGCGGTGGTCGATCACGTCAACCCGACTACGCCGCTGCGTATCGCCGCGATGCCCGATGCCGGCGGCGCCCGGCAAGTGTCGTATCTGGCGGAAAACTGCCGGGACTTCGGTATCGAACTGCTGGACATCCTCGACAAGCGCCAAGGCATCGAGCACGTGATCGCGCCCGAACAAGGCTTCATCCTGCCGGGTATGGTCATCGCTGCCGGCGACAGCCACACCACGACCTATGGCGCACTGGGAGCTTTCGGCTTCGGCATCGGCACCTCGGAAATCGAGCACCTGCTGGCATCGCAGACGCTGGTCTACAAACGCCTGAAAAGCCTGCGCGTCACGGTGGACGGCGAACTGGCACCGGGCCTGACTTCGAAAGACGTGATCATGGCGCTGATCGGCCGAATCGGCGCGTCCGGCGCCACCGGTTACGCCATCGAATTCTGCGGTTCGTCCATCGATGCCTTGAGCGTCGAAGCGCGCATGACCATTTGCAACATGGCCGTCGAGGCCGGTGCGCGCGGGGCCTTTATGGCGCCGGACGAGAAAGTCTTCAGCTACTTGAAAGGCAAACCGCGCGCGCCCCAAGGTGAGTTGTGGGATCGCGGCGTGGAAAAATGGCGCGAATTGCGCAGCGATCCCGGCGCGGTGTTCGATCGCGAAATACACCTCGACGCCAGTGGGCTGGAACCAATGGTGACCTGGGGCACCAGCCCGGATCAGGCCGCTGCCATCGGTGCGCGAGTGCCGGATCCGCAATTGATCAGCGATCCGATCCTGCGTCAGGACATGCGCCGCGCCCTCAACTATATGGGCCTCGAAGCGGGCATGGCGCTCAGCGATATCGTCATCAGCCACGCCTTTATCGGCTCGTGCACCAACGCGCGGATCGAAGATTTGCGCGACGCTGCCAGCGTCGTGCGCGGGCAACAGGTCGCCGGGCATGTACGCGCGATGATCGTGCCCGGTTCCAGCGAAGTGCGGGCGCAGGCAGAGGCGGAAGGTCTTGCGCAGATTTTCATCGACGCCGGTTTTGAATGGCGTCAGTCCGGTTGCTCGATGTGCCTGGCGATGAACGATGACGTGCTCGCCCCCGGCGACCGCTGCGCATCCAGCACCAACCGTAATTTCGAGGGTCGGCAGGGCGCCGGAGCACGCACGCATCTGATGAGCCCGGCAATGGTCGCCGCCGCTGCGATCAGCGGTCGACTCACCGACATCCGCCACTTTGGAGAACGCCCATGAGCCTGCAACCCTTCACTCAAGTCAGCGGTCAGGCCGCGCCGTTTCTGGCGGCCAACGTCGACACCGACGTAATCATGCCGAAACAGTTTCTCAAGGGCATCGACCGGCAAGGGCTGGATCGCGGGGTGTTTTTCGATCTGCGGTTTTTGCCCGATGGCACGCCCAACCCCGACTTCGTGTTGAATCAAGCGACGTGGCAAGGCGCGAGTTTTCTGGTGGTCGGGCCGAATTTCGGCTGCGGTTCCAGCCGTGAACACGCGGTGTGGGGGTTGCAGCAACTGGGCGTTCGCGCGTTGATCGGCAGCAGTTTTGCCGGGATCTTTTACGACAATTGCCAACGCAACGGCGTGTTGTTGATCACCCTGGAAGAGGCGCAGGTGCAGCGCATCGGAACGCTTGTCGGCGAGGCTGAAACCGCGCGGCTCAGTATCGATCTGCAGGCGCAGCGGATCAGCCTCGCGGATGGCAGCGTGGTCGATTTCCACATTGATGCGCTGCGCAAAACGTCGCTGTTGTTGGGGCTGGACGCGATCGGCAGCACCTTGCAACGCCGCGATCAGATCAGCGCATTCGAACGCCAACACCTGGCTGCCAACCCGTGGTTAAGTTAAACGCATAACCTGTGGGAGCTGGCTTGCCAGCGATGGCGGTGTGTCTGCAAAAATGATGTTGATGTACTGATGCCATCGCTGGCAAGCCAGCTCCCACAGGGTTTCGTGGTGTTAAGGTGTTTGGGTGTTTGGGGTTACAGGGACAGGCTTTTGAAGTGCTCCTGCAAGAATTCCACACACGCGCGTAATTTCCCCGAATGCGCCAACCGTGTCGGGTACACCGCCCAGACATTCGCGCTCTGCCCGTAATCTTCCAGCACCTGCACCAGCAACCCTTGCTCCAGCAGCGGCTTCACATCCCACAACGAACGCAGCAAAATCCCACGCCCATCCAGCGCCCATTGCAGAACAATCTCGCCATTGTTCGATGACAACGGCCCGCTGACCCGCACGCTTTCCTCGCCGCCGTCACGGTCCAGATTCCAGATGCCGAAGGTGTTGTCACGTTCCTTGATCACCAGGCAGTCATGCTGCTGCAAGTCCTCCAGCGTCAGCGGGGTACCGCGCCGTTGCAGATAGCCGGGCGCCGCGCACAACACGCGCCGATTGCTCACCAGTTGTCGACCGATGTGCTGCCCGGGAAGGTCATCACCGACACGGATCTCCAGGTCGAAGCCTTCATTGATGATGTCCACGACCCGGTCAAACAGGTCGAGGCGAATCTCCAGGTCTGGATAACGTTCGGCCAGCAACGACACCGCCGGCGCCACGTGATTGCGCCCGAAACCGAAGCTGCTGCACAGGTGCAAACGCCCACGCGGGCTGTCGTGAGCGTCGGAAAGTTCGTCGTGCAGTTGCTGGAAGTCATCAAGAATGCGCAACGCCCAGCGCTGCACCCGTTCACCGTCCTCGGTCAGCGAAACGCGACGGCTGGTGCGGTGCAGCAGGCGAGTGCCGAGGGTGGTTTCGAGAATCTGGATACGTTTGCTGACGTAGGCCGGTGACAGGCCCAGCTCATCGGCCGCGGCGGCAAATCCGTTTTTGCGGATCACGGTGAGCAGCACTCGCAGGTCTTCGGGCAGGGGCACGGTGTCTTTGTTCTGGGGCATGGCAAAACGCACACTGGCGGCAGGAGCCGCGAGCATAGCATTGGGGGTTTTGCTCAGCGCAGGAAGGCCAGCGCTTCGGCGAGCACCCGTTCGGGGACTTCTTCGGCAAGGTAGTGGCCGGCGGGCAGGGCCTGGCCGGAGACATTCGTCGCCACTTGCTGCCATTCCCTCAGCGGATCGAAGCAGCGGCCGACGGTGCCTTCGGCGCCCCACAATACGCGCAGTGGCAAACTCAGGTGATGTCCGGCAGCGATGTCGGCCCGGTCGTGTTCCAGATCGATGACGGCGCTGGCGCGGTAATCCTCGCAGATGCCGCGTGCGCTGCCGGGTTGTTGCAGGCAGCGCCGGTATTCGCTGAAGGCTTCATCGGTGAACGGTTTGAGGCCGGCGCTGCGACTGCCCATTACGCTGCGCAGATAACCTTCCGGGTTGGCTTCGATCAGCGTTTCCGGCAAGGGTGCCGGGCGAATCAGGAAGAACCAGTGCCAGTAGGCGCGGGCGAAGGCTTCGTTGGTTTGCGTGTACATCGACAAGGTCGGCGCGATGTCCAGCAACAGCATGCGTTGCACGGCGGCGGGGTGGTCGAGCGCCAGGCGATGAGCGACCCGTGCGCCGCGGTCGTGGGCGAGGATCGAGAACTGCTCGAAACCCAGTGCTTTCATCAATTCGACATTGTCGCGGGCCATTTCGCGCTTGGAGTAACCGAGGTGCAGTTCGTCAGCGTCGGGGCGACTGCTGTCGCCGTAACCGCGCAGGTCGGCGGCGACCACGGTGAAGTGTTCGGCCAGTTGTTCGGCAATCTTGTGCCAGATGACGTGGGTCTGCGGGTGGCCGTGCAACAGCAACAGGCCCGGCCCGCTGCCGCCGACGCGGCAGGCAATGTCGACGCCGTTGACGTGACGCTGGTCTTTGAGGAATCCGGCAAACATCGGGCTGATCCTTGTTTCAGGGGGCTTGTTGCCTGCATCCTGAAAGTGTCCGGGGTTTGGGGCAAGGCGCAAAGCGTGATGGGCCGGTTCATGAAATGTGATGTGTTCGTCTGTACCGGCCCCATCGCGGGCAAGCCCGCTCCCACAGGGTTGTGTGGTGTAGCGTAGAAAGCGGTCACACCACAGATCCCTGTGGGAGCGGGCTTGCCCGCGATGAGGCCATCAATTTCACCGAGAAATTCAACCCTGGCTGAACATCTCCATCGCCCGCTGCCTGATCTGCTCTTGCGTCAAATCCTCCTTGCGCGAGGCCAGAAACCACAGGTGCCCATACGGGTCCTTCAACGTCCCGCTGCGATCACCGTAAAACTGATCCTTGACCTCCGACACCGTCGTCGCCCCGGCATCCAGCGCTCGCTGAAAGGATTTGTCGACATCGGTGACATACAAATGCAAACCCACCGACACGGCGTTGTCCGGACTGCTCAACGGCCCTTGATCACACGGCGAACCGAGCATGATTGCACTGTCGCCGATGCGCAGTTCGGCATGGCCGATACCGCCGTCCGGCATGGATAAACGCATGACTTCGGTGGCACCGAAAGCCTTTTTGTAGAAGTCGATGGCCTCGGCGGCTTTGTGAATGCCGAGATACGGGGTAATGCTGTGATACCCCTCGGGAATGGGTTTGACGCTCATGACGTACTCCCTGATTGTTGTTTTGCGAGGTGAAGAATCACTATAGAACTGTCCGCGCAGTGCTGACTTTTGCCCGACGAGCAGCAAGAGCATGCAACCCCTGTGGTGAGGGGATTTATCCCCGATGGGCTGCAAGGCAGCCCCAAAACCTGAGTCCCCATTTTTACAGTAATACCTAATTGACTGGCTTAGGGGCTGCTTCGCAGCCCATCGGGGATAAATCCCCTCACCACAAAAGCCTCCTGAAATCGATTAATCCTTTGGGAAATGCGGCCCAGGCCCTTTTTCACCCAACACATCGCCCTGATTGCGCAGCGGGCAGGCTTGCATTGAAAGGCAGCCACAGCCAATACAGCCATTCAGCCGATCGCGCAGCAGCGTCAATTGCTCGATCCGCTCATCCAGTTCCCGCCGCCACTGCTCGGACAAAACTTTCCAGTCTGCCGCCGTCGGCGCGCGATCATCAGGCAGAATCTTCAGCGCTTCGCCAATCTCCGCCAACGGAATCCCCAGGCGTTGCGCGACCTTGATCAACGCTACCCGCCGCAGCACCTCACGTGGATAACGCCGCTGATTGCCGGCGTTGCGCTGGCTTTTGATCAGCCCCTTCGATTCATAAAAATGCAGCGCCGTCACCGCCACGCCACTGCGTGCCGCGACTTCGCCGACGGTTAACTGTTTGTGCAGGTTTTCTTTGCTGATCATCTGAAAACAGCTCTTGACCTTGACTTAACTAGAGGTTTTACCCTGCAGGCCTTCGAGTCGCAAGATTCGCCTTACCGCCAAGTGGGGATTTTCATGCAAGCATCAGCGAAAAACCGCAGTTTCACTCAGTTGATCGAATTCGAGATCGAGCCGCGCCAGCAACCGGCATTGGTCAATGCGCTGTCTGTACAGTCAGAGCGTCTGGCCCAGCGTTATGAGGGCTTTGTCAGTGCCAGCGTGCAGGCCAGCGATGACGGCCGCCGCGTATTGAGCTTTCTGCAATGGCAGACCCGCGAAGCGGGGGAGGCGGCGTTACGCAGCTTTGAAAGCGGTGAGCAGGATTTCTGGCAACTGATTCACACGCATCAGGCGAAAACCATCACCTTCAATTCCTTCCAGGTGCTGAGCAGCATCGCCCGCAGTCACGACGATGCGCTGCACTGCAACCTGGTCGGTTAGATCGACAGTTGAATCAAACGCTCGCCGTGCAGGTTTTCCGTGAGGCGCCGTTTGTTCACCGCCAGTTCGCCGATCTTGATCAGTCGCGTGCGCGTGACGTTGCGGCTCAGCCCGAGCAGCGCGGCGGTGTGTACCTGGTTGTAATGGCAGAAGCGATAAGCGGCGCGCAGCAAAGCGTCTTCAACCTTTTCGTGCAGCGCACCGGCCTGCTGCGCGAAGAGTTTTTGAAAGGCTTGCTCAAGCAGTGCTTCCGGAGAGTCATCAACACTGGCGTGCTGGTCGTCCGGGCGTTCGATGCGCAGATTGGACAGGCGTAAATCATCACGCTCGATCACGCCGTTGCGGCAGATCAACAGGGTGTGATGGATGACGTTTTCCAGCTCGCGGATGTTGCCCGGCCAGCTGTAGCCGCGCAGTTTGTGCTCGGCACCGGGGCTGATGGTGACCCGCCCGTACCCGAGGCGCTGACTGTAGGCTTCGATGAAATGCCGGGTCAGCGGCAGGATATCGCCGGGGCGTTCGCGTAGCGGACTCAGCTCCAGATTGACCACGTTCAGTCGGTAGTAAAGATCCTCGCGGAAATTCCCTGCGTTGATGGCTTTTTCCAGTTGCACGTTGGTCGCCGCCAATACCCGCACATCAATCGGAATGCTTTTGCGCGAGCCCAGCCGCACCACTTCGCGCTCCTGCAAGACCCGCAGCAACTTCACCTGAATCGCCATCGGCAGATCGCCGATCTCATCGAGAAACAAGGTGCCGCCGTCCGCTTCCTCGAACCAGCCGGCCTTGGCACTCAAGGCGCCCGTGAAGGCGCCTTTTTCATGACCGAACAATTCGGCCTCCACCAGCGATTCGGAGAATGCCCCGCAGTTCACCGCAATGAAAGGCCTATGGCGGCGATGGCTCAAGTTGTGGATATGCCGCGCGACCAACTCTTTGCCGGTGCCGGTCTCGCCGATGATCAACACGCTGGCTTCGCTCGGCGCGACTTGTTGCAGATGCGCGAGCAGGGCCTGGGACTTCGGGTCTTCGAACACCTGCGCAGTGGCGCGGATCGACGTCGCCAGGGCGGGTGAGGGCGGTAGGGTCAGCAGTTGCATGGGCTCGCTCCACAAAGGAAAGAATCAGGAATAGAACGTCGGCACCGGCAGCGACTGGTTCAGCGCCCAGTCGCCCAGCTCATGGAGTTTGTAATCCAGCGGATCGTGCAGGGTTTGCGTGCGCAGGTTGCGCCAGTGCCGGTCGAGGCGCAGCGAGGCGTGGGTCGAGCGCGCGCCAGTCACTTCGAACAGTCGGCTACAGATGTCCAGGCCCTGACGGCTGGCGGCGACTTTGGCGGTGGCGATCGCCGTGGCGACCTGGCCGCGCTCTTCGGCGCTGAGGTTCGGGCCTTTGGCCCAGGCCTCGTCGAGCAGCGCCGCCGCGCGTTCGACCAATAAGCGAATGCCTTCAAGGGCGACCCAGAATTCGCCGTAATGCGCGAGCACGTAAGGGTCTTCACGCACGCTGCGCGCCGAGGATTTGTGCCAAAGGCGGGTTTCACTGAGGGTGTATTGGCGCGCTTCTTCGAAGGCACCTTCGGCAATCCCGAGGAACATATGGGTGAATGTCAGCTGCGCAATCAGCGGTCGCAGGCAGGCGAAGGGCGTGCTCAAGGGGCCGGGGTCGAGAAGCAATTCCGACTCTTCGACCCGCACCCGTT
The DNA here is from genome assembly GCF_000282515.1 of Pseudomonas sp. GM80. GTDB lineage: Bacteria > Pseudomonadota > Gammaproteobacteria > Pseudomonadales > Pseudomonadaceae > Aquipseudomonas. The sequence goes on along the minus strand of NZ_AKJD01000252.1, from coordinate 652 downwards.
CAAACGTCGCACTGCCGCTGTCGGTCTGGCGCTGGCCGATGTTGTTCCAGTCGTTGTGCAGGGTGATGCCGCTGCGGCCGCTGGGAATCGCGGCGATGAGCAATTTGCCGCCGGCGCTTTCATCCACGGCCGAGGCGATCAGCATCTGCGAGTCGCTGGCGCCGGAGCAGAAACTCTTCTTGCCGGAAAACTCGCGCCAGCCACCGAGATCCTTGACCACCGTGCGGGTGTCCAGCGGGTTGAGCGCGTTACCCCAGAACCAGTTCTGGCGGGCGGTCTGTTCGAACCACGGCTGCCATTGTTCCGGCCGCGAAAACAGGCGCACGGTGGCGAGCATCAGGTGGTGAAAACCGAAGACGTGGGCGATCGAGCTGTCGACCTTGGCGAACTCGCGGACGATTTGCAGGGTTTCGCTCCAGCTCGCGCCGAGGCCGCCGTAGCGAGTGGGTATGCTCAGGGCCAGCAGGCCGCTGTCGCGCAGGGCATCGCGCTCGGCTTTCGGCGTGCCACCGCGTTCGTCGCGTTCGACAGCGGTGAGGGCAAACTCGGCGGCCAGTTGACGGGCGGTTTGCAACGGGGATAGCAACGTACTTTGCGGTTTGGCAGTCACACCAACACTCCTGAATTCAAGCACCCCCTGTAGGAGCTGCCG
>NZ_AKJD01000251.1 GCF_000282515.1 Pseudomonas sp. GM80 | reverse complement strand
GAGTGAAACGAGGCTGCGATCTGTTGATCTTGTTTTTAACAGCAAGATCAACAGATCGCAGCCTGCGGCAGCTCCTACAAGTTATGTGGTGTGTGCAGGGACGCTTTGCAGCCAATCAAGCACCTCATCCCACAACGGCTGTGCGCTTTCGCGGAAGTAACCCATGTGCCCGTACGGTTTGCTGCCCCGTGGCGGCTGCAGATCCAGCAATGTCAGCGGTGCATTCACCATGGCTTTGACAAACGCATCGCGCGAACGCGGCGGCGCCCACGGATCATCGACCGACGTGGCGAAAACGCATGGCGTTGTGACCTCGGCGTAGAGCGCATGCAGATGGCTCATCTCGGGGTCGTCGAAGTAGTAGTGGGGGAATTTGCACCAGCGTTTCCAGTCGTTGTAAACGCCCAGCGGCAAATCATCGCCCATGCCCAGCATGCTCCAGGCCATGTAGCCTTTGCGGGCGACAATCACCGGCAGCACAAACGTCCACATCAGACGGATTTTCCAGGCCTCGGTTCGGGACATCCAGCCGCTCCACCCCGCGCCACTGCCCAGGGTGTAGCAAGCTGTCAGGGCGGGGTGATTGGGCAACAGACCAATCGCGTGACCACCAAACGAATGGCCGACCCAATACAACGGCAACGCTTCCTGGCTTAGCAGATCCACTGCCGCCGCCAGATCCTGATAAGCCCAATCCAGATAAGACATCTCAAAGCCTTTGAGGGAAGCCGGCTTCGATTCACCGATGCCCCGGTAATCGAGGGTCAGCACGTGAAAGCCCTGGCGCGCCGCGTGCTCGGCAAAACGCCGATAAAAGCGCTGCTGGACCCCGGTGGCACCGGCCATGATCAGGTTACCTTTGACGACGCCCGCTGCGCCGTAGCGCTTGGCGGACAACGGATAACCATCGCGGGCAATGAGGGCGATGTCCTGTCTCTGGATCGATTTGGCAAAGGCTGCGGCCATGGTGTTCATGAAATTGTTCCGAGTGAGTTGAGCAAAGCCTTCAGCGACCTTTGAACTGCGGTTCGCGCTTTTGCATCATCGCCATGACGCCTTCGCGGACATCCTCGGTTTTGATCAGGGCCAGCAGTTGTTCATCAAGCTTCGACAGCGCCGCATCGTCTCCCTGATCCTGCGCCAGAAACGCCGATTGCAGCGTCGCCTGAATCGCCAGAGGCGCAGCCTTGACAATGCGTTCGGCGTATTCGATGGCGCGTGCCAGAGTCTGGCCGGGTGCGACCACTTCGGTCAGCAGGCGCATGTGCAGGGCGGCAGTGGCATCGAACTCTTCCCCCGTGAGCATGTAGCGCATGGCGGCGGTCCAGCCCGCTGCGCGGGTAAAGCGCACGGTGGAACCGCCGGCGGGTGAGATCCCGCGCAACACTTCCAGATGAGCGAAACGGGCATTGGTGGCGGCAATGCTGATGTCGGCGTTGAGCATCAATTCGATGCCCGCCGTCCAGCAAATGCCTTCAATGGCAACCACCACCGGTTTACGCCTGCGCGGTTTGGAAACGCCCCATGGGTCGATGCCTTCTTCAGGATACTTGAAGGCGCCTGACACCAGTTTCGGCGTCAGCTCCATCAAGTCCAGGCCTGCGGTGAAGTGCTCGCCATACGCGAACAGCACGGCGCAGCGCAGTTCGTCATTGCGCTCATACTCGCCGATGGCCAATGCCAGGTCCGTCAGCATTGCACTGTCGAATGCGTTGCGTTTGCCGGCGCGATCCAGACCGATCAAAAACAACTGACCGCGTTGTTCGCGGGTGACTCGGCCGGGGCCACTGTTGGCTTCGTTCATCTCTGCTCTCCCTGATTTTTTGTCGGCGGCCAGTTACTGACCATCTGTTCGGTAAATAGAAACTAAACGAACAGTTGGTAACCGTCAAATTGAGAAGGGCAGGCTTATGTCATAGAATCACCGCCAGTTATCCGGATCAGGAAATACCCGTGCGACCGTTGAAAATCCCCCGTGAAGAGCTGCTCCTGCGGTGCGCCAATACCTTCAAACGCCTCGGCTACCATGGCACCACCATGGACGTACTCGCGTCCGCTTGCGGCTTTACCAAGGCTTCGTTCTATCACCACTATCCGAACAAGGAGGCCTTGCTGCGTGACGTGCTCGACTGGACGCATCAGGTCATCAACCAGACCTTGTTTGCCGTTGCCTTCGACGAAAAACTCACGCCACAAGAACGCCTGAGCAAAATGGGCCGCAAGGCTGCGCGGCTGTTTCAGGATGACTCGATTGGTTGCCTGATGGGCGTGGTGGCGGTCGATGCGGCGTACGGTAAAAGTGAATTGCTGGAGCCGATTCGCGGATTTTTCGATGCATGGGCCAAGGCGTTTGCGCATTTGCTGGAAGGCCAGGTCGATGAGGGACAAGCCTTGCTGACCGCTCGACAATGGGTGGCGGATTACGAGGGGGCGATTCTGCTGGCGCGGGTCTATGGTGACGCGGCTTACATCGATGCGGTGACGCGTCGGGCGCTGGAACACTTGAGTGCCTGTCAGGCACCGACATAAGGCTTACGCGCTGTGTGTTGTGTCCTCGACAGTGTCAGCCACGACGCACACTGACTTTTTATCCGATCAGGGAGCAACACCATGAGTGCAATCACCCCGGCCGTGATGGCCGATCTCGCGCCCGACGGCGTGCTGCATGCCGCCATCAATTTTGGCAACCCGGTGCTGGCACAGCGCGGGGCGGACGGTGCGCCGCAGGGTGTTTCGGTGGCATTGGCCAAAGCATTGGCTGCCGAGTTGGGTGTCGAATTGGAGATGCGCACCTTTGATGCGGCGGGCAAGGTCTTCGCGGCGTTGGAAGAGGGCGTATGGAATCTGGCGTTTCTTGCGATCGAGCCGGTGCGTGAGGCGCAGATCGCGTTCAGCGAGCCGTACGTGATTATTGAAGGGACTTATCTGATCGAAGCGCAGGCACCGTATCGCAACGTCGAGGATCTCGATCAGCCAGGATTGCGACTGGCCGTTGGCAAAGGCGCAGCCTATGACCTGTTCCTCAGTCGCACGCTGAAGCACGCGCAACTTGAGCGTGCAGAAACCTCCGCTGGGGCGGTCGATCTGTTTATCGAGCAACACCTGGATGCCGCCGCCGGTGTCCGTCAGCCATTGCAGAAAGTCGCGGATGCCGACGCGCGTTACCGCGTGCTGGACGGTGCATTCACGGCGATTCGCCAGGCCATGGCGGTGCCCCGTGGGCGAGAGGCAGGCGCGGCGTACGTGCGGGCGTTTGTCGAGCGCAAGAAGGCTGAGGGGTTTGTCGCTGCCGCACTCGCCGAGAGCGGTCAGGGCGATGTAACGGTCGCGCCTTGAGATCAAAAAAAGTGCCACCGCGGCCCTGAGGCGCAAACACGGTTCAATTGTAGGAGTGAGCCTGCTCCCACATTTGCAATGCATTCCTGTAGGAGCTGTCGAGTGAAACGAGGCTGCGATCTGTTGATCTTTTTTTTTCACAGCAAGATCAAAAGATCGCAGCCTGCGGCAGCTCCTACAGGGGATTTCAGTGGGAGCCGGCGGCTTTGTTGAGGTCGCTTTCGCTCCATTCGGTGTAGACGCAGGCGTCGGCGGTGGCCCAGCGCACTTGCACCGGATCGCCAGCCTTGAGCGGCATGCCCGCGGCTGACAATGCTTTCACCGTCATCGAGGTTCCGCCGGAGGTGACCACGCTGCAGGTCTGGCTCTCACCGAGAAACAGCACTTCCACAACCTTCGCTGAAACCTCATTCCAACCCGACGGCAGCGGTTCGCTGATCGCCTGTGCCACGCTCAACGCCAGTGCCTTTTCCGGCCGCACCATCAGCAACACATCCTGATCGGTGTGCAAACCAGCGGTCAGGCGAATCGACAATGACTGCCCTTCAAACGAAGCCGCCGCATTGCCCTGCGCCTTGAGTTTGAGGAAGTTCGAATTGCCGAGGAACGACGCCACAAACGCATTCGGTGGGTTCTGATAAAGGTCATAACCGCTGCCCAAACCCACAATCTTGCCATGACTGAAAATCGCAATGCGCTGCGACAAGCGCATGGCTTCTTCCTGGTCGTGGGTCACGTAAACGATGGTGATGCCCAGACGGCGATGCAGTTGGCGCAGTTCGTCCTGTAAATCCTCGCGCAGTTTTTTATCCAGCGCACCGAGCGGTTCGTCCATCAGCAAAATGCGTGGTTCGTAGACCAAGGCGCGGGCGATGGCGACACGTTGTTGCTGGCCACCCGACAACTGCGAAGGGCGGCGATGGGCGAACTGTTCCAGTTGCACCAGTTTCAGCATCGCATCGACGCGCTTTTCACGTTCGGCGGCCGCGAGTTTGCGAATCGCCAAAGGAAACGCAATGTTGTCGCGCACCGACAAATGCGGGAACAGCGAATAGCGTTGGAACACCATGCCGATGTCACGCTTGTGCGGCGGCACATTGACCAACGATTCACCGTTGACGAGGATTTCGCCGCTGCTCGGCGTTTCAAACCCGGCGAGCATCGACAGCGTGGTGCTTTTGCCCGAGCCGCTGGAACCGAGGAAGGTCAGGAATTCGCCGTCCTTGATGTCCAGAGAGATGTTGTCGACGGCGGCAAAGTCGCCGTAGTGCTTGTTCAGGTTGCGCAGGCTGACCAGGGGTTTGTCGTTCTGCTGGGAAGCGTCTTTGATCACGGCACTCATGTCGTACTCCTGGCGCTCAGGCGCTGATTTCGTTGCGCCGGCGCAGCGCGGCGGCGATGACCATGACCAACACTGACAAGCCGATCAGCAGCGTCGAAGCGACGGCGATCACTGGCGTCAAGTCCTGGCGCAAGGTGGTCCACATTTTCACGGGGAGGGTTTGCAGGGTCGGGCTGGCCATCATCACGCTGAGCACCACTTCGTCCCACGAAACCAGGAAGGCGAAGAGGGCGCCGGCTACCATGCCCGGACGAATCGCCGGGAAGGTCACCTTGAACACCGCTTGCAGGCGTGACGCACCGCAGATCACCGCCGCGTCTTCAATCGACTGATCGAACAGCTTCAGCGAGTTGATGATCGAGATGATGGTGAACGGCAGCGCGACGATCACATGGCTGACGACGAAGGCGAACATCGTCCCGGTGTAACCGAGCTTGAGGAACAGCGCGTACACCGCCACGGCGATGATCACCAGCGGCACGATCATCGGCAGGGTGAACAGGCCGTAGAGCATTTCCCGGCCGGGAAAACGTCCGCGCACCAGCGCAAACGCCGTCGGCAAACCAAGGGCCACGGCGCAGATCGTCGTCAGCACAGCAACCTTGAGGCTGGCGGCAGCGGCGCTCATCCAGTCCGGGTTGGAGAAGAACTGGCCGTACCATTTCAGCGTCCAGCCCGGTGGCGGAAACACCAGCCACTGCGAGGAGCCGAACGACAGCAGCACGATAAAGACGATCGGCAACAGCAGGAACAGACCGATCAGCCCGGTGGTTGCATACAAGCCGAAGCGCATGCGCCGGCTCATCGCATTGGGGGTCAGGAGCATGTCGGCTTACCTCGCGTTACTGGCGCCAACCGGGGATTCCGGCTGAAGCTTCAGGTAGAAGTAGAACAGCACCAAAGTGATCGCGATCAGCAACGCGGCGCCGGCACTGGCCAGGCCCCAGTTGAGGAACGATTGCACCTGCTGAATGATGAACTCCGGCAGCATCATGTTCTGCGCCCCGCCGAGCAGCGCCGGGGTGACGTAGTAACCGAGCGACATGACGAACACCATCAAGCCACCGGAGGCCAGACCCGGCCGACACAGCGGCAGGAACACCCGGAAGAAGTTGGTCCACGGACTGGCGCCGCAGATCGAACCGGCCTGCAGAATCATCGGGTCGATGGCCTGCATGGTCGCCTGCAATGGCAGGACGATGAACGGAATCATGATGTAGCTCATGCCGATCACCACGCCGGTGAGGTTATGCACCATTTCCAGCGGCTGATCGATGATGCCCATCGCCATCAAGGCTTTATTGATTACGCCGGATGCTTGCAGCAACACCAGCCACGAATAGGTGCGGGCGAGCAGGCTGGTCCACATCGACAGCAGCACGATGTTGAGAATCCAGCGTCCCCAGCCGCGCGGCACCAGCGTGATCGCCCAAGCCAGTGGAAAGCCCAGCAGCAGGCTGAACAGCGTTACCAGCCCAGCCACCGAAAAGGTGTTGAGCAGCACCCGGGCATAGGCCGAGTTGGCGAACAATTGTTCATAGTTGCCAAGGCCAGGCGTCGGTTCGAGCACGCCGCGCAACAGCAGGCCAATCAACGGCGCGAGAAAAAACAGGCCGATGAACAGCAGCGCCGGTACGAGGTTGCCGGCGCCGCGCCAGCGTTGTTTGAGGGACGGGGCTTGCTGCATCGCAACCGCCTGTGTTCCGTGGGCCGAGCCGGCAGCGCTTTGGGCGCTGCCGGTGGCAGTGGAGGGACGGGACGCGGAGGCCGCCATTTTCATTTGACCAGCCATTCGTTCCACCGTGTCGCGATGGCCTGGCCGTTTTTGGCCCAGTACGCGAAATCAAGAGTGATCTGATCCTTAGCGTAGGCAGTCGGCAGGTTGGGGGCCAGCGTCGAATCCAGACGCTCCACACTGTCGAGGTTGACCGGGGCGTAGGCGGTCAGGTTGGAGAAGTCGGCCTGGCCTTTGGCGCTGCTGGCGCTGGCCAGAAACTTCATCGCCGCGTCCTTGTTTTTCGAGCCCTTTGGAATCACCAGAATGTCGGCCATGACCAGGTTCTGTTTCCAGCTCACGCCGACCGGCGCGCCGTCTTCTTGCAGGGCGTGAATGCGACCGTTCCAGAACTGACCCATGCTCGCTTCACCGGACGCCAGCAGTTGCTGCGACTGCGCGCCGCCGCCCCACCAGACGATGTCTTTCTTGATGGTGTCGAGTTTCTTGAAGGCGCGATCCAGGTCCAGCGGGTAGAGCTTGTCGGCGGCTACGCCATCGGCCAGCAGCGCCAGTTCGAGCACGCCAGGGCTTGGCCATTTGTAGAGGGCGCGTTTGCCGGGGTAGGTTTTGGTGTCGAACAGGGCGCTCCAGTCCTGCGGCTTGTTGGCGCCGAGTTTGCCCTCGTTGTAGCCGAGGACGAAGGAGAAGAAGAACGAGCCGACACCGTGATCGCTGACGAAACGCGGGTCGATCTTGTCGCGCTGAATCACTTTGAAATCGAGGGGTTCGAGCAGGCCTTCAGCGGCGGCGCGCAGGGCGAAGTCGGCTTCGACATCGACCACGTCCCATTGCACGTTGCCGCTCTCGACCATGGCTTTGAGTTTGCCGTAGTCGGTCGGGCCGTCCTGCACGACGGTGATGCCGCTGGCCTTGCTGAACGGATCGGCCCAGGCCTGTTTCTGCGCATCCTGGGTGCTTCCGCCCCAGCTGACGAAGTTCACGCTTTCGGCCGCCATTGCAGCCTGGCCGGTGACGCTGAGCAGTCCCGCAAAAAAGATCGCGGTTGCAGCTTTGTTCAACACCATGTTCACGCCCTCATTGTTGTGTTTTTGAGCGGGCTTGCGTTGTTGCCCGCCTGTCGGGAGCAGTAGCTGGACGTTCGTTGAAACGTCCGGTCTATGGAATATCATATTATGGTATTCCAAACTTTGTGCAAGCACTTTGCCTTACCGGTTATCTGGCGGCCGTCCTTTTTTGTGGTTCGAAAAAATGAATCTGGAATGCAAAACCCCTGTAGGAGTGAGCCTGCTCGCGATAGCGGTGTATCAGCCAACATCATTGTTGAATGTCACACCGCAATCGCGAGCAGGCTCACTCCTACATTTGGATTTGTGTTTGGCGCGGGTTATTCGCTGAAGGGGATGCTTTCGACGACTTCCAGGTCATACCCGGTCAACCCGGCGTATTTGAGCGGCGGGCCGAGATGGCGGAGTTTGCCAACCCCCAGATTCTGCAGAATCTGCGCCCCAGTCCCCACCTCGGAATAAATCCGCGATTGCGAGCGACTGAACTGCCGTGGCGGCTGGGTCAATTGCGGCACCCGCTCCAGCAACGCCTGCGAAGACTCATGATTGGCCAACACCACCACAACCCCATGCCCCTCAGCCGCGACCCGTTGCAACGCCGCCCACAACGTCCAGTTCGCCGGCCCGCTATATTCCGCGCCAACCAGATCCCGCAGCGGATCAATCACATGCACGCGCACCAGCGTCGGCTCTTCGCGGCGCAGATCGCCCATGACCATCGCCATGTGCACGCCGCCCTCGATGCGATCCTCAAAGGTGATCAAACGGAACGTGCCATGCACCGTCGGCAGCTCGCGTTCACCAATCCGTTCGATGGTGTGTTCGGTGCTCAGGCGATAGTGGATCAGGTCGGCGATGGTGCCGATCTTGATCCCGTGCTTGCGCGCAAACACCTCCAGATCCGGGCGGCGGGCCATGGTGCCGTCGTCGTTCATCACCTCGACGATCACCGAGGCCGGGGTGAAACCGGCCAATCGAGCCAGATCACAACCCGCTTCGGTATGCCCGGCGCGGGTCAGCACGCCACCTTCCTTGGCGCGCAACGGGAAGATATGACCGGGCTGCACCAGGTCTTCAGCGCGAGCATTCGGCGCGACGGCGGCGGCAACGGTGCAGGCGCGATCAGCCGCCGAGATACCGGTGGTCACGCCCACCGCCGCTTCGATCGACACGGTAAACGCGGTGCTGAACACGCTGCCATTGGCCGGCACCATTTGCTCCAGGCCCAGACGCTGGCAGTGGTCGTCGGTGAGCGTCAGGCAAATCAGCCCGCGCGCTTCACGGGCCATGAAGCTGATCGCCTCAGGCGTGCAACGGTCGGCGGCCAGCAACAGGTCGCCTTCGTTTTCGCGGTCTTCGTCATCGACCAGCAAAACCATTTTGCCGAGGCGATAATCTTCGATGATTTCTTCAATGCTGTTGAAGGCCATGCTGGACTCTCAGGGTTCGTTGGAAATATATTGGTATACCATAATACAAAATCAACAAAGAGGTCACTATGAAGGCGTACTGGATTGCTCATGTGGATATAGCCGATGCCGATCACTACAGCCAATACACCCAGCGCGCGCCGGCAGCCTTCGCCGCGTTTGGCGCGAAGTTTCTGGCAAGAGGCGGGCGCAGCGAGGCGATGGAAGGGCGCGAGACGCCGCAACGCAGCGTAGTGATCGAGTTCGAGAGCTATGAAAAGGCTGTGGCGTGCTACCACTCGGCGGCGTACCAGGAAGCGAAGAGTTATCGCGAGGAATGGGCGAGGGCGGAGATCATCATCGTCGAAGGCATGCCGCCAGTTTAAGCAGCATCACAAACCCCCTGTAGGAGCTTGATCGTTCCCACGCTCCGCGTGGGAATGCCTCTTCGGACGCTCCGCGTTCGGCTTTGAAAGGGACGCGGAGCGTCCCGGGCTGCATTCCCACGCGGAGCGTGGGAACGATCAAAGATCGCAGCCTTCGGCAGCTCCTACAGGGACTTTGGGGTGTCAGAGGGATGTGATCAGCGGATGAAGTGGATCTTGCCGCTGTCATCATTGCCCATGTAAATCCCATACACCCCAGCCTGACGCTCTTCGATATAGCGCTCAAGAATCTGCCGGATCGCCGGGTAATAAATCTGCTCCCACGGAATGTCTTCAGGCGCGAAGAATTTGTAATCCATGGTCTCCGGCCCGTACTGCCCGGTAATCTCCAGCGCGATCGCGCGAAAGATGATGTACACCTCGCTGATCTTCGGCACGCTGAAAATCGAGTACGGCGAGACGATTTCCGCGCGCACGCCGCTTTCTTCCCAGACTTCGCGGACGGCCGCTTGCTCGGTGGTCTCGCCGCTTTCCATGAAACCGGCGGGCAGCGTCCAGGTGCCCGGGCGCGGGGGAATCGCCCGTTGGCACAGCAGGTATTTGCCGTCCTGCTCGATGATGCAGCCGGCAATGATTTTCGGATTGATGTAGTGGATGTAACCGCAGCCACGGCACATCAGGCGCTCGTGCGTATCGCCCGGCGGTATCTGCTGACCGAGGTCAGGGCCACCGCATTTCGGGCAAAAGCTCGGGCTGAACATATCAGTGACCTATACGGGGTTCTTTCAGCGCGATCGGCAGGGTCATGGCCGGGGTTGCGCCGGTCTCTTCCTGTTTGCGCTTGAGGTAGTCGAGCGCTACCGCAGCGGCAGCGCGTACGTGGTCGACACAGGCCTGATGCGCCACCAGCGGATCGCCGCCCTTGATCGCCTCGACCATTTTTTCCATTTCCTGATTACTCGCGCCGCGACGGTTTTCCTGCGACACCGAAGTCGCGCGCAGGTAGCTGATGCGCGCCTGCAACTGACGCAACTGAGTGGCCGCGACATGGTTGCCCGAGCCTTCGAGCAGCACGTCGTAGAAGCCTTGCACCGAGTCGATCACCTGTTGCAGTTCGCCGTCCTTGAGCGCCTTGCGGTTCTCGTCGAGGGCTTTTTCCAGGGCTTTGATGTCCTTGGCTTTGGCGCGCAGGGTGAACAACTGCACGATCAAGCCTTCGAGTACGCAACGCAGTTCGTAGATGTCGACGGCATCGGCGAGGGTGATGATCGCCACGCGCGGGCCTTTGGCATCGGCGAACTCGACCAGGCCTTCGGATTCCAGGTGACGCAAGGCTTCACGCACGGAGGTGCGGCTGACGCCCAGGCGATCGCATAGATCGCGCTCGACCAGACGATCACCGGGCATGAGCTGGAAATTCATGATCGCGCTACGCAGTTTATCCAGCACGATTTCGCGCAGGGTAACGGGGTTGCGATTGACCTTGAAGCTGTCGTCGAGGGGCTGGCGTTTCATGGGGTCCGCTCTTTCGGTTGGCTGTCCATGCCAGACGGGCATCTAAACAGCCGAGGGGTTAACTGGGGCTTCGGCGTCGGCTTCGGCAAAGGCTTCACGGGCCAGCCGGAAACTGTCCACGGCTGCCGGAACGCCGCAATAAATGCCGACCTGAAGCAGAATTTCGCGTATTTGCTCACGACTCAGGCCGTTACGCAAGGCGCCACGCACATGCAGCTTGAGTTCGTGCGGACGGTTGAGCGCCGAGATCATCGCCAGGTTGATCATGCTGCGCTCCTTGAGCGACAAGCCTTCACGCCCCCAGACGTGGCCCCAGCAGTATTCGGTGACCATTTCCTGCAGGGGGCGGGTGAAGTCGTCGGCGTTCTCGATTGAACGCTGCACGTAGGCTTCACCCAATACCTGAGTGCGGATCTTCAGGCCTTTTTCATACTTTTCGTTACTCATCATTCCTCCTCACAATGCAGATCCTCTTGTTGGAATGAACCCTGTGGTGAGGGGATTTATCCCCGACGGGGTGCGAAGCAGCCCCAACACCTGCAACCGCGATTTGCCAGACATACCGCGTGCGATGGTTTTACGGCTGCTTCGCAGCCGGTCGGGGATAAATCCCCTCACCACAATGGGCAGTTCCACAGTGGGATGTGTGTGGATCTGTCAGGCCAGGGTAGGCAACGGGCCGAGCTTGCCTTTGTGGTAGATCATCGGTGTCACCGGTTGCTCGGGAAGGATCAGGTTCTTCACCGCGCCAACAATGATCGCGTGATCACCACCATCATATTCCCGCCACAACTCGCACTCGATGATCGCCGTCGCCTTGGCGAGAATCGGATTACCGAGTTCGCTCAAATGCCACTCGATGTCCTTGGCCTTGTCCTTGCCTTTACCGGCAAAGGCATAGGCCTCGGCGGTCTGGTCAGCCGACAGCAAGTGAATCGCAAACTTCTTGCTGTCACGCAGAATCGGATAAGTGTCGGAGGCGTAGTTTGGGCAGAACAGCACCAGCGCCGGGTCAATCGACAGCGCGCTGAACGCACTGGCGGTGATGCCGACGATCCCGCCCTCCGGGTCAACAGTGGTAACCACCGTGACGCCGGACGGGAACGAGCTCATGACGTCTTTGTAAATGCCGGGTTCGATCATTTCGCAGGACTCCTAGCGCATCACAAACGGATCAGGCATCGGCGCCTGAGAAAGGTTGATCCACACCGTTTTCAGTTCGGTGTAGGCCAGCACCGAATCGATGCCGCTTTCGCGTCCATAGCCACTGTTCTTGAAGCCGCCGATCGGTGCCATCGCTGACACCGCGCGGTAAGTGTTGACCCAGATAATCCCCGAGCGCACATCGCGAGCGAGGCGATGCGCCCGGCCCAAATCACGCGTCCAGATGCCGGCGGCGAGGCCGAACTGCGAGTCGTTGGCGATCGCCAGCGCTTCCGCTTCATCTTTAAAGCGGATTACCGAAGCCACCGGGCCAAAGACTTCTTCCTGCATGATCTTCATCGAATTGCGGTCGCATTCGAACAGCGTTGGCTCATAGAACCAGCCTTCGCCGAGATCGGTTGGCCGCTTGCCGCCGGTACGCAAACGCGCGCCCTCGGCAATGGCATCGGCGACCAAACCTTCGACCACCGCCAGTTGTTGCGCGGTGGCCATCGGGCCCATTTCGCTGTTGTCTTCCTGCGGGTTGCCGATGCGAATGCGCTGGGCGCGTTCGACCAGTCGATTGACGAACTCGTCGTAGATCTCGTCCTGCACCAACAGCCGCGAACCGGACACGCAGCTCTGACCGGACGCTGCGTAGATCCCGGCAATCGCGCCGTTGATCGCGCTGTCCAGGTCGGCGTCGGCGAAGATGATATTCGGCGACTTGCCGCCCAGTTCCAGCGACAGCTTGGCGAAGTTCTCGGCGCTGCTGCGCACCACATGCCGCGCTGTCGCCGCGCCGCCGGTGAAGGCGATTTTGCGGATCAGCGGATGGCGGGTGAGGGCGGCGCCGGTGCTCGGGCCGTAACCGGTGACAACGTTGACCACGCCCGGCGGAATCCCGGCTTCGAGGGCCAGACGCGCCAGTTCCAGAATCGTCGCCGAGGCGTGCTCGGACGGCTTGATCACAATCGTGTTGCCAGCGGCGAGGGCCGGGGCGAGTTTGATCGCAGTCAGGTACAGCGGGCTGTTCCACGGAATGATCGCGGCCACAACACCCATCGCTTCGTGCACGGTGTAGGCGAACAGATCAGGCTTATCCAGTGGCAACGTGCCGCCTTCAAGCTTATCGGCAAGGCCGGCGGTGTAGTGGAAGAACTCCGGCAGATAACTGACCTGGCCACGGGTTTCGCGGATCAGCTTGCCGTTGTCGCGGCTTTCCAGCTGCGCCAGTTGTTCCTTGTTCTCTGCGATCAAATCACCGAGACGGCGCAGTAACTTGCCGCGTGCGGTGGCGGTCAGGCCGCGCCACGCCGGGCTGTCGAAAGCAGTCTGTGCCGATTGCACGGCGCGCTCGACGTCCGCCTCATCAGCGTCGGGCAGCTCGGCCCAGGCTTGCGCCGTGGCCGGGTTGAGGCTTTCGAAGGTCTTGCCGGAGAGGGCGTCGACCCATTCTCCGCCGATGCACATCTGGAAGCGTGCGAGTGTCATGCAACGATCCCCTTTATATGGTTTTGTCGGGAGTGTGCGAATTGGAGAAATTCCAGCAGCGTCTGATTGACCAGACGCGGCGACTCTACGGGCATCATATGCCGTTGCTCGGGCAGCACGGCAACCTTTGCACCGGGGATGCGTCGAGCCAGTTGCTCGGCCATTTCCGGGGTCGAACCCGGGTCGAGTTCGCCGGTGGCGATCAGCGTCGGCGCCTGAATGCTGCCGAGGTCGTCGGCGCGGTACATGTCTTGGGTGGCGAACAATTCGTAGGTGGTCAGGTAACCCTGCGGATCATTATTGGCAAGGGTCTGGCGCAATGCGGCGATCTGCGCCGGATTGGCCGCCTGATATTCGCGGCTGAACCAGCGTGACAGCGCCGCTTCGGCATTGGCGTCCGGGCCATGTTCGGCCGCTTGCGCGGTGCGAGCAATGACGCCGGCACGCTGTTCTTCGCTGCGGTTGAACACGCTGTTTAACACCACCAGGCTTTGCAGGCGCTGCGGATAATGCAGGGCAAAGGCCCGCGCGACCAGACCGCCCATGGAAAAACCGATCACCGCTGCCTGTGGCAGATTCAGGTGATCGAGCAACTCTAGCAACTGATCGGCGTAACCGAGCAGATTGGTGCCGCTGGCCGGTCGCGGGCTGGCGCCATGCCCGAGCATGTCGTAGGCGATCACTTGGTATTGGCTGGACAGGCCGACAATCTGGCCGCCCCACATTTCTTTATTCAGGCCCACGCCGTGGATCAAAACCACGGGCTGGCCTTGGCCGGTCGCCAGGTAACTGGTGCCAGCCGGGGTGAGTTCAGCGGTGAGCCGAATCATGGAGCGCTCCTGCAATGCCTTTTTATTGTGGTTACTGGGCTTTTTCGGCGGCCAGTTCTTCCAGATCGATGTAGCGGTTGCCAATGCGCGGGTGCAGGCGACCACCGTCGGCGCAGCCCAGCACCACAACGATTTCGTCGGCACGCGGCGCGTCTTCGATCTGCATTTCCAGGGTGATGTAGTGCGAACGCTGACCTTCGTCGTCCTTGTGCATCATCGGGATCTGGATCGAGGTGCCCGGGCCGCCGCGCTTGTTGGTGAAACTCAAGTAGCTCTTGGCGTTGACGGCTTCACGGTAGTGATTGCCGAAGCGCAGGGTGTGGATCACGGCGGAGGCGTGTTCGATTTCGCCGTCAGCGCCGACCACGGCGGCTTTGCCGTAGGCCTCGATTTTTTCCGCACCGCCGATGATGCCGACCAGACGCTCAACCATCAGCGCACCGAGGTCGGAGCAGTTGGCGCGGATCTGCGGCTTGAGGTCTTCGACGAAACCGTTGCCCACCCAAGGGTTTTTCATCACCACGGCGAGGCCGACCATGGTCACTGGCTTGTCAGTGGCTTTGCCGCCTTCGATGAAGGTTTCTTCGACATAGCTGACGATCTTGCGAATTTCGAAACTCATGAGCTGCTCCATAGGGGATTGAGAGTGTCTGTGCGTCTGATGGTATACCATAATACCGATCGTGCAAGTCCCCTCCGCAAGATTCCCCTCATCCATCCGACGAATCCTCCGTCATCACAACGCGAAATCCCTGTAGGAGCTGCGGCACGCTGCGATCTTTTGATCTTTAAAGACCAGGATCAAAAGATCGCAGCCTCGTTTCACTCGTCAGCTCCTTCAGGGGGATGCGTTCAGCCCGTGCGGTTAACAAAAGATAACGTGGCGCCGATTGTCAGACGTTTCGAAAGCCCGATAGGATGAGCCAGCTTCCGAAGTGGCTCTGGATTGCGGGTTTCAGGACTATGCTCCTGAGCAGCCATCAGCGGAGCACACTTGCGGCGCCCTTGAAGGCCAGATGGCCTAACAATAATAAAGAGGGGAAGGTCTATGAGTCGTTGCCGCCCGCCGGCGTTACGCAACACCGCGTTGCTGGCTACAGCACTGTCCATGCTGGGTCTGGCCACGTTATCGGCACCGGTGATCGCCGCCGAGGCCCCAGCCGACGTGGTCTATGCCACCGAATCCGGCAAAGCCGCGAAGAGCCTGATTCTCGATGTTGTCCACGCCGGAACCCGGCTGGTGGCGGTCGGGGATCGCGGGCACATCCTTTATTCCGATGATCAGGGCAAAACCTGGACCCAGGCCAAGGTGCCGAGCCGGCAACTGCTGACCGCCGTGTATTTTGT
Organism: Pseudomonas sp. GM80; assembly: GCF_000282515.1. Classification (GTDB taxonomy): domain Bacteria; phylum Pseudomonadota; class Gammaproteobacteria; order Pseudomonadales; family Pseudomonadaceae; genus Aquipseudomonas. The sequence goes on along the minus strand of NZ_AKJD01000251.1, from coordinate 62,986 downwards.
CGACGACAAACACGGCTGGGCGGTCGGGCATGACGCACAAATCCTCGCCAGCGCAGACGGCGGTCTGACCTGGACCAAGCAATTTGAAGACCTCAAACGTGAATCGCCGCTGCTCGATGTCTGGTTCAAGGACGTCAACAGCGGCTTCGCCGTGGGCGCTTATGGTGCGCTGTTGGAAACCACCGACGGCGGCAAGAATTGGCAAGACGTCAGCGATCGCCTCGACAACGAAGACCAGTTCCACCTCAACGCCATCGCGGCGGTGAAGGATGCCGGGCTGTTCATCGTCGGCGAGTCGGGCAGCATGTTCCGCTCCGCCGACGACGGCCAGACTTGGGAAAAACTCGAAGGCCCGTACGAAGGTTCGCTATTCGGCGTGATCGGCACGGCCCAGCCACAAACCTTGTTGGCCTATGGGTTGCGCGGCAACCTCTACCGCTCTACCGATTTCGGCAGCAGCTGGGAGCAGGTCGAACTGAAAGCCGCGCGCGGTGCGCTGGAGTTCGGCCTGTCTGGCGCAACCTTGCTGCCGGACGGCTCGATTGTGATCGTCGGCAACGGCGGCTCGGTGATCAGCAGCAGCGACAACGGCGAGACCTTCAGTGTGTTCAACCGTCCGGATCGCATCTCGCTGTCTTCCGTCACCGCGGCCGGCGACGGCAACCTGATTCTGACCGGGCAGGGTGGCCTGCACACGACCCAGCCAAACGGCGCCGAAGTTAATAATAAGAAGGCGGGGCTATGACTTCCTTGATCACTCCTCAGCAGGAAAAGGCGACGTTTCTTGAGCGCCTGATTTTCAACAACCGCCCGGCAGTAATCCTGATCTGTCTGGTGGTGAGCATTTTCCTGTTCTGGCAGGCGACGCTGATCCGGCCGTCGACCAGTTTCGAAAAAATGATCCCGCTCAAGCATCCGTTCATCGAGAAGATGATGGAGCACCGCAACGATCTGGCGAACCTTGGCAACACCGTGCGCATTTCGGTCGAAGCCACCGACGGCGACATCTTCTCCAAGGAATACATGGAGACCCTGCGTCAGATCAACGACGAGGTGTTCTACATCTCCGGTGTCGACCGTTCCGGCCTGAAGTCGCTGTGGAGCCCGAGCGTACGCTGGACCGAAGTGACCGAAGAGGGTTTTGCCGGCGGTGAAGTGATCCCGCAGAGCTACAACGGCTCGCAGGACAGCCTCGATCTGCTGCGCAACAACGTGCTCAAGTCCGGCCAGGTCGGGCGTCTGGTGTCCAACGACTTCAAGTCGAGCATCGTCGACATTCCGCTGCTGGAGTCCTACCCGGACCCGCAGGATCAGGGCAAGTTGCTGGCGCTGGACTACCGCCAGTTCTCCCATGAACTCGAAGACAAGATCCGCAACAAGTTCGAAGCGCAAAACCCCAACATCAAGATCCACATCGTCGGTTTCGCCAAGAAAGTCGGCGACTTGATCGACGGTCTGGTGATGGTGGTGCTGTTCTTCGGCATCGCCTTTGTCATCACCCTGATCCTGCTGTTGTGGTTCACCAACTGCGTGCGCAGCACCATCGCGGTACTGAGTACGACGCTGGTGGCGGTGGTCTGGCAGCTTGGTTTGATGCACTTCTTCGGTTTCGGGCTCGATCCCTATTCGATGCTGGTGCCGTTCCTGATTTTCGCCATCGGTATTTCTCACGGCGTGCAGAAGATCAACGGTATCGCCTTGCAATCAAGCGAGGCCGACAACGCCCTGACCGCAGCGCGGCGCACCTTCCGGCAGCTGTTCCTGCCGGGGATGATCGCGATTCTCGCGGATGCGGTGGGCTTCATCACGCTGCTGATCATCGACATCGGCGTGATCCGTGAACTGGCCATTGGCGCGTCGATCGGTGTGGCGGTGATCGTGTTCACCAACCTGATCCTGCTGCCGGTCGCCATTTCTTATGTCGGCATCAGCAAGCGCGCCATCGCCAAGAGCAAGAAAGACGCGAATCGCGAACATCCTTTCTGGCGCTTGCTGTCGAACTTCGCCAACCCGAAAGTTGCACGCATCTCGGTAGTGCTGGCGCTGATCGCCTTCGGTGGCGGCCTCTGGTACAGCCAGAACCTGAAAATCGGCGACCTCGACCAGGGCGCACCGGAACTGCGTCCGGACTCGCGCTACAACAAGGACAACAACTTCATCATCAACAACTACTCGACCAGTTCCGACGTGTTGGTGGTGATGGTCAAGACTAAGTCGGAAGGCTGCTCACGCTACGAAGCCATGGCGCCGATCGACGAACTGATGTGGAAAATGCAGAACACCGAGGGCGTGCAATCGGCGATCTCGCTGGTGACCGTGTCCAAGCAGATGATCAAGGGCATGAACGAGGGCAACCTGAAGTGGGAAACCCTGTCGCGCAACCCGGACGTGCTGAACAACTCGATTGCTCGTGCCGATGGCCTGTACAACAACAGTTGCTCGCTGGCACCGGTGCTGGTGTTCCTCAACGACCACAAGGCTGAAACCCTCGATCGTGCCGTTCACGCGGTGCAGGAGTTCGCCAAGGACAACAACAAGGACGGCCTGGAATTCATCCTCGCCGCCGGCAACGCCGGGATCGAAGCGGCCACCAACGAAGTCATCAAACAGGCTGAGCTGACCATCCTGATTCTGGTGTACATCTGCGTGGCGGTGATGTGCATGATCACCTTCCGTTCGTGGGCCGCGACCTTGTGCATCGTCCTGCCGCTGGTGCTGACTTCGGTACTCGGCAACGCGCTGATGGCGTTCATGGGCATCGGCGTGAAAGTCGCGACGCTGCCGGTGGTGGCGCTGGGTGTGGGCATTGGTGTCGACTACGGCATCTATATTTACAGCCGCCTGGAAAGTTTCCTGCGTGCAGGGCTGCCATTGCAGGAAGCCTATTACCAGACGCTGAAATCCACAGGTAAAGCGGTGCTGTTCACCGGCCTGTGCCTGGCGATTGGCGTGTGCACGTGGATCTTCTCGGCGATCAAGTTCCAGGCCGATATGGGGCTGATGCTGACCTTCATGCTGCTGTGGAACATGTTCGGTGCGCTGTGGCTGCTGCCGGCACTGGCGAAGTTCCTGATCAAGCCGGAGAAACTGGCGGGGCAGAAGGGTAATTCGCTGTTTGCCCACTGATCTGAAGGGCTGAAACGACAAAGCCGCAACCTAGGGTTGCGGCTTTTTTACATTTTATGATCCACACAAAACCCTGTGGGAGCTGGCTTGCCAGCGATAGCGGACTTATCAGCCAACATCAGTGTTGAATGTTAAGCCCTCATCGCTGGCAAGCCAGCTCCCACAGGTTTTTTTGTGTTCAGGAGAGTTCTGTGCCAAGCACGACGCTGAGCGCACTGCGCGCATCATCCAGCTGCACCAGCGTTGCGTGGCGAGCGCCAAGGGCATCACGGTTTTCGATGGCGGTCAGAATTGCTTTGTGCCGCGGCAACGCCAGCTCATGCAGATTCGGCCGCTGATTCGAATGCTTCAACGCCTCGGCAATCGCCACCGAGAGCATGTTGCACAGATTCGCCAGCAAATCGTTGTGTGTCGCATCGGCAATCCGGCTGTGGAAATCCAGGTCCGGCTGCAACAACGCTTCTGGCGTCGGCGCCGCTTCCATGCGCTGATACGCCTCACCAATGGCGGCGATATCGGCATCGGTCGCGTGCTGAGCAGCGAGGGCAGCGGCGGCCGGTTCAATAATGCTGCGCACACTCGTCAGCACATTGAAAAATTCATTCTGCGGGCTGCTTTGCATCAGCCAATGCAGTACGTCCGGGTCGAGCATGTGCCATTCGCGGCGTGCCTTGACCACTGTTCCCACACGCGGCCTGGAATACACCAGACCTTTGGCCACCAACACCCGCGTGGCTTCACGCAACACCGGCCGGCTGACCGCGTACTCCTCGCAGAGCAAGGCTTCGGCGGGCAGTTTGTCGTCGGGCTTGAAGCGTCCGGAGACGATCTGCATGCCCAGTTCCTGGACGATGCGCGAGTGCATGCTTTTGCGGTCGGAGGGTTTGCGGTAATCCATGGGGAACGGCGCGATCCTGAGCGATGGAGATGCCGCGCATCATAGCAGGCACCAGACAAACTTGAGGGAGTACACAAAAGCAAATGTAGGAGTGAGCCTGCTCGCGATTGCGGTGTGTCAGCTGAACAATTGCTGACTGACACACCGCAATCGCGAGCAGGCTCACTCCTACAGGGGAATGCATTCCAATGTAGGAGCTGCCGAAGGCTGCAATCTTTTGCTCTTAATGGGAATGGCGCGGCACTTCAGCCCCTCGGCAACCGACCAGGAAGTCAAAGTCACAGCCCTGATCCGCCTGCAGCACATGGTCGATGTACAACTGACGATACCCACCCACCAACAATTGCTGCGGCGGTTGCAAATCTGCCATGCGCGCCGCCAGTTCGGCATCCGGAATATCCAGGTGCAGACGCCCGGTCGCGCAATCCAGCTCGATCCAGTCGCCTTCCTTCACCGTCGCCAAAGGCCCGCCAGCCGCCGCTTCCGGCGCCACGTGCAAAACCACCGTGCCGTACGCGGTGCCGCTCATCCGTGCATCGGAGATACGCACCATGTCCGTCACACCCTGCGCCAACAGCTTTGCCGGTAAACCCATGTTGCCGACTTCGGCCATGCCCGGATAACCCTTCGGCCCGCAGTTCTTCATTACCAGAATCGAATCTTTGTCGACATCCAGCTCCGGATCATTGATCCGCGCCTTGTACATGTCGAAGTTCTCGAACACCACCGCACGGCCGCGATGCTGCATCAGTTCCGGCGTGGCGGCGGACGGCTTGAGCACTGCACCGAGCGGCGCCAGATTGCCGCGCAACACACAAATTCCGCCGTCGGCGCGAATCGGATTGTCGAGCGTGCGGATCACCTCGTCTTCGCCATAGATCGGCGCGTCCTTGGTGTTCTCGCCGATCGACTTGCCGTTCACTGTCAACGCATTCGGATGAGGAATCAGATTGGCTTCACCGAGACGGCGCAGCACCGCTGGTAAACCACCGGCGTAATAGAACTCCTCCATCAGGAAACGTCCGGACGGTTGCAGGTCGACAATGGTCGGCATGCCGCGCCCCATGCGCGTCCAGTCATCCAGATCCAGCTCGACACCGATGCGCCCGGCGATGGCTTTCAAGTGAATCACCGCGTTGGTCGAACCACCGATGGCCGCGTTAACCCGAATAGCGTTTTCGAAGGCTTCCTTAGTGAGGATCTTCGATAGACGAAGGTCTTCGCGCACCATCTCCACCGCGCGCATGCCGGACATGTGCGCCAACACATAACGTCGCGCATCCACCGCCGGAATCGCCGCGTTGTGCGGCAGCGAAGTGCCGAGTGCTTCAGCCATGCACGCCATGGTCGACGCGGTGCCCATGGTGTTGCAGGTGCCCGCCGAACGCGACATGCCGCCCTCGGCTGCAAGGAAATCGTCGATGGTGATGGTGCCAGCCTTGACCTGTTCGCTGAGCTGCCAGACCACAGTGCCCGAGCCGATGTCCTTGCCCTTGTGCTTGCCGTTGAGCATCGGCCCGCCGGTCACGACAATCGCCGGCACGTCGCAACTGGCCGCGCCCATCAGCAGCGCCGGGGTGGTTTTGTCGCAACCGGTCAGCAGTACCACGCCGTCAATCGGGTTGCCGCGAATCGCTTCTTCGACGTCCATGCTCGCCAGGTTGCGGGTGAGCATGGCGGTCGGGCGCAGGTTCGATTCGCCGTTGGAGAACACCGGGAATTCCACTGGAAAACCACCGGCCTCGATCACCCCGCGTTTGACGTGCTCCGCGATCTGGCGGAAGTGCGCATTGCACGGGGTCAGTTCCGACCAGGTATTGCAGATGCCGATGATCGGCTTGCCATGGAACTGGTGGTCGGCGATGCCCTGATTCTTCATCCAGCTGCGGTACATGAAGCCGTTCTTGTCGGCCGTGCCAAACCATTGGGCGGAGCGCAGGGTGGGTTTCTTATCAGACATGATCGATTCTCTTATTGTATGACTATAGTGTTCCAGCTACGGCTTAATCTAAGCTCAAAATCCTAGGTTTGGAAGTGTTGTTGGTGAATTAGTATTACTATATAGTCGTTTTCGACGGAGGGATGGCCCTGGCGGTTTACCGTGAGAGGCGTCCCCCGAGGTTCTATAAAAACAACAATCGGAGACCGATCTCATGAGCCAGGAACTGCGGCTGATACGGCGCATTACGCTGAAACTGATTCCCTTCCTGATCCTGCTGTACCTGATCGCCTATGTGGATCGCTCCGCCGTTGGCTTCGCCAAGCTGCACATGGGCGCCGACATCGGCATCGGCGATGCGGCTTACGGCCTCGGCGCCGGACTGTTCTTCATTGGCTACTTCCTCCTGGAAATCCCCAGCAACCTGATGCTCGAACGCTTCGGCGCACGGCGCTGGTTCGCGCGAATCATGATCACCTGGGGCGCCATCACCATCGGCATGGCCTTCGTCCAGGGCCCGCACAGTTTCTACGTGATGCGCTTTCTGCTCGGCGCGGCCGAGGCGGGGTTCTTCCCCGGCGTTCTCTACTACATCACCCAATGGTTCCCGGTACGCCACCGCGGCAAGATTCTGGGGCTGTTCATTCTTTCCCAGCCCATCGCGATGATGATCACCGGCCCTGTGTCCGGCGGTTTGCTCGGCATGGACGGCGTGCTCGGCCTGCACGGCTGGCAGTGGCTGTTCATCGTCATCGGCACCCCGGCGATCCTGCTGACCTGGCCGGTGTTGCGCTGGTTGCCGGACGGTCCGCAGCAAGTGAAATGGATGGATCAGGCGGAAAAAGACTGGCTTACCGGTGAACTGAAAAAGGATCTGCAGGAATACGGCCAGACCCGCCACGGCAACCCGCTGCATGCGCTGAAAGACAAACGCGTGTTGCTGCTGGCGCTGTTTTACCTGCCGGTGACGTTGAGCATTTATGGCTTGGGTTTGTGGTTGCCGACGCTGATCAAACAGTTCGGTGGCAGCGATCTGGTCACCGGTTTCGTCTCATCGGTGCCGTACATCTTCGGGATCATCGGTCTGCTGATCGTGCCGCGCAGTTCTGACCGTTTGAATGATCGTTACGGGCACCTCGCCGTGCTTTATGTGCTGGGCGCGATTGGTCTGTTCATGAGCGCTTGGCTGTCGTTGCCGGTGGCGCAACTGGCGGCATTATGTCTGGTGGCGTTTGCGCTGTTTTCCTGCACGGCGGTGTTCTGGACCTTGCCGGGGCGGTTCTTTGCCGGTGCGAGTGCGGCGGCGGGGATTGCCTTGATCAATTCGGTGGGCAATCTCGGCGGGTACATCGGGCCGTTCGTGATTGGTGCGTTGAAGGAATACACCGGCAATCTGGCGTCAGGGCTGTACTTCCTCTCGGGGGTGATGGTGTTCGGCTTGATCCTGACCGGCATCGTCTACCGTGTGCTGGAACGCAAACACGTGCTGCCGGTTGACCAATTCGCCGCCAGCGCCCGCGGTGCAACCCGTACCTGAAACCCAACCACCAATCACCACTAAACCTGTGGGAGCTGGCTTGCCAGCGATGACGGCGGCACATCCAACATCAATGTGTCAGACAGATTGCCATCGCTGGCAAGCCAGCTCCCACAGGGTTTTGCAGTGTTTCGAAGTTTTGTAGAAAGGAGAGGACATATGCATCTGGTTCAATTCGAATTAAGCAACCGCGAACGCCGCGTCGGCGTGGTCGACAACGGTCTGGTGCGCGAAGTGCAGGACGCCCGCACAGTGCGCGATCTGGCCCTGGCCGCGATCGAGGCCGGCAACACCCTTGAGCAGCAAGTGCAAACCTTGGGCCTCGGCATCAGCCACGACTACGCCGAACTGCTGTCACAACTGCGCATCCTGCCGCCACTCGACCACCCGGACCCGGCGCACATGCTGATCAGCGGCACCGGCCTGACCCATCTGGGCAGCGCTTCGGCGCGCGACAAGATGCACCAGCAAGCCGGCGACGAAGCGACGATGACTGACACCATGCGTATCTTCAAATGGGGCGTGGAGGGCGGTAAACCGGCGGCGGGGCAGGCCGGTGTGCAACCGGAATGGTTCTATAAAGGCGATGGCAGCATCGTCGTCCGCCCCGGCCAGCCGTTCCCGGTACCGCCGTTTGCCGAAGACGCCGGCGAGGAGCCAGAAATGGCCGGCCTCTACCTCATCGGCAACGACGGCAAGCCTTATCGACTGGGCTTTGCGGTCGGCAACGAGTTCTCCGACCACGTCATGGAGCGCAAGAATTACCTGTACCTCGCGCACTCGAAATTGCGCAGCTGCAGTTATGGTCCGGAACTTCGCACCGGTCAATTGCCTCAACACCTTGCCGGCAGCAGTCGCATCCTGCGTGACGGCGAAGTGCTCTGGCAGAACGAGTTTCTCAGCGGCGAGGCGAACATGTGCCACAGTCTCGCCAACCTCGAATACCACCACTTCAAGTACAGCCAGTTCCTGCGTCCCGGCGACGTGCACATCCATTTCTTCGGCACCGCGACCCTGTCGTTTGCCGATGGCATCCGCACCCAGCCGGGCGACGTCTTCGAAATCAGCCAGGCCGAATTCGGCGCACCGCTGGTCAACGGCATCGTCCCGGTACCAGCGGCGTTTGAACCGGACAGCATCGGCACCCTTTAAGGAGATCCCATGACTCAGATTCTCGGTCACAACTACATCGGCGGTCAGCGCAGTGCCGCTGGCAATGTAAAACTGCAATCGGTCGACGCCACCACGGGCGAACAACTGCCCCACGATTTCATTCAGGCCACGGTTGAAGAAGTCGACGCCGCCGCCAAAGCCGCCGCTGCCGCGTACCCGGCCTATCGCAGCCTCAGCGCCGAACGCCGCGCGCAGTTTCTCGACGCGATTGCCGATGAGCTGGACGCGCTGGGTGATGACTTCGTTGCCGTGGTCTGCCGCGAAACCGCGTTGCCGGCCGGTCGTATTCAGGGGGAGCGCGGGCGTACCAGCGGGCAAATGCGCTTGTTTGCCAAAGTGCTGCGTCGCGGCGATTTTTACGGTGCACGAATTGATTTGCCGTTGCCGGATCGTCAGCCGTTGCCACGTCCGGATCTGCGTCAATACCGCATCGGCCTCGGCCCTGTAGCGGTGTTCGGCGCGAGCAACTTTCCATTGGCCTTTTCCACCGCTGGCGGCGACACCGCGTCGGCATTGGCCGCCGGTTGCCCAGTAGTGTTCAAGGCCCACAGCGGTCACATGGCGACAGCAGAACTGGTCGCCGATGCACTGATCCGCGCAGCGGAAAAAACCGCGATGCCGGCGGGCGTGTTCAATATGATCTACGGCGGTGGCGTCGGTGAATGGCTGGTCAAGCACCCGGCGATTCAGGCGGTCGGTTTCACCGGTTCGCTCAAGGGGGGTCGTGCGCTGTGCGACATGGCTGCCGCGCGCCCCCAGCCGATCCCGGTGTTCGCCGAGATGTCGAGCATCAACCCGGTGATCGTTTTGCCGCAGGCACTGGCCGAGCGATCCGAAACCATCGCCCGCGATTTGACCGCCTCGGTGGTGCAGGGCTGCGGTCAGTTCTGTACCAATCCGGGTCTGGTCATCGGGATTCGCTCGCCAGAGTTCAGCGCGTTCGTGCAGCAGGTCGCTGGTTTGATCGGTGATCAACCGGCGCAAACCATGCTCAACGCTGGCACCCTCGGCAGCTACGGCAAAGGCTTGCAGAAACTGATGGCGCATCCTGGCATCGAGCATCTGGCCGGCAATCCACAGCAAGGCAATCAGGCGCAGCCGCAGTTGTTCAAGGCGGATGCCAGCCTGTTGATCGATGGCGATGAAGTGCTCCAGGAAGAAGTGTTCGGCCCGACCACGGTGATTGTTGAAGTGGCCGACAAAGCCCAACTCAGCGCCGCGCTGCACGGCCTGCATGGGCAACTGACGGCGACGATTATCGGTGAGCTGGCGGACTTCGAGCGCTTCGCCGAACTGACGCCGCTGCTGGAACAGAAGGTCGGGCGCATTCTGCTCAACGGCTATCCGACCGGTGTCGAAGTGTGCGATTCGATGGTCCACGGCGGGCCATACCCGGCAACGTCCGATGCGCGCGGCACCTCCGTCGGCACGCTGGCCATCGACCGTTTCCTGCGCCCGGTGTGCTTCCAGAACTACCCGGACAGCTTGTTGCCCGAGCCGCTGAAAAACGCCAACCCATTGCGCATCCAGCGCCTGGTCGACGGCAAACCTAGCCGCGAAGCCCTCTGAAAAACACCCCTGTAGGAGCTGCTGAAGGCTGCGATCTTTTGATCTTGATCTTAAAAACAAAATCAAAAGATCGCAGCCTTCGGCAGCTCCTACAGGGGGAGTGGGGCGCCATGAGCTATCATTGGCCCTTTCCCCCCTAGAAAGACTGTTTGCCATGACTGCCCAAACCCTTCTCAACGCCCTCGAACACTGCGGTATGGTCGAAATCGACGGCCTGCATGCCTTCGAATTTGCCCTCGACGAAGACGACAACCTGCACATCGAATGCATCGACGGCCGCGCGGCCAAGCATTGGGAATTCACCCCGGCCCAGGTGGCAGCGGCGACGTTTGATGACTCGCTGCAGAGCTGGTTGATCGTCGGCTATTTCAATGAAACCAAAGCGATCGGCGAACACCGCCTGGTTTGCCATGGCGATGTCGTCAGCAGCAGCGACGACGAGGATGACACTGATGAAAATGCGTAAATTCTGGCCGCTGCTGATGGCCGGCAGCGTCGGCGCCATGGGCCTGTCCACGGCGTCCGCCGAGAACTTCCAGTTGCTGGTCGGCTCCTACACCGCCGGCACCAGCCAGGGCATCTATCGCATGAACTTCGACAGCGCCACTGGCCAGATCGAGGCCAAGCCGCTGCAAGTGGTCAAGAGCGAAAACCCGTCGTGGCTGACCCTGTCCAAAGACCAGCATCGCCTGTTCGTGGTCAATGAAAACGGCCCGGGCCAGAAAGACCCGGTCGGCCGCGTCAGCAGCTATTCGATCGATCCGAAAACCCACGCCCTGACCCTGATCAATCAAGTGCAGAGCCTAGGCAACGAGCCGACCCATTCGAGCCTCAGCGCTGACGCCAGCCATTTGTTCGTGAGTAACTATTCGGTGATGGAAGATCCGGGTGGAACGCTGGCGGTGTTGCCGGTCGGTGCCGACGGCAAACTCAAACCCGTCGTGCAAATGAGCGCGCACCCGGCGAGTCGGGTCAATCCTGAGCGCCAGGCCTCGAACCACGTGCACTCGACAGTTTCCTCGCCGGACGGTCGCTACGTGTTCTCCAATGACCTGGGCGCGGACAAGGTCTTCATTTACCAATTCGATCCGAAAGCCAACCCGGACTTGCCGCTGACCCCGGCGAAAACCGCCTCGGTTGCCTTGCCGGCCGGCAGCGGCCCGCGTCATCTGCTGTTCAGTGCTGACGGTAAACACGCCTGGCTGAGCATGGAAATGAGCGCGCAGGTTGCGGTGTTCGATTACAACGACGGCGTGCTGACCCAGACGCAACTGGTTGACCTGGCTGCCGGCCAGCCGACCTCGGACAAGGCCGGCGCTGCGCTGCACACCTCGGCGGATGGCAAGTTCCTCTACGTCAGCAACCGTGGCACTGCCAATCAACTGGTGGTGTTCAGCATCGATCCGGCGACCGCCCAGCTCAAAGAGCTGCAAAAGCGTTCGGTGGAAGGTGATCACCCGCGCGAATTCAGCCTCGATCCGAGCGGCAAGTTCTTGCTGATTGCCAACCAGAAGAGCAACCAGATTGTCGTCGTTGAACGCGACAGCAAGACCGGTCTGCTCGGCAAAACCGTGCAGAAACTGCCAATGGACGCCCCGAGCGATCTGAAGTTTCTAGTGCGACAATAAGCCACAGGCCCCGTTTTACGGGGCCTGTCTCTTTGTATTAATCGCGCTGATATCCGGTAATGCTACAAAGCATTTCAAGCGATCAACCCTCGAGCGTTAAGTTTGCTTCACAGCCCAACCGGGCAAGCAAGCCAACCGAACACGAGGGTTACCGCCATGAACTTCAATCTCTTCTCCGTTATCGCCGCTTCCGCCATCTCCGCCACCGTGGTGCTGCCAGCCGGTGCCAACGTTGAAATCGCCAGCAAAAAATCCCACACCCAGAGCTACACCCAAAAATACCTGCAACAGAGCGCCAACTTCTACGCTGCTCTGGATCACAAAACCCAACACTGAACGCCTGCACACAACTCCCCTGTAGGAGCTGCCGAAGGCTGCGATCTTTTGATCTTAAACGTCAAAAGATCGCAGCCTTCGGCAGCTCCTACATGTTTGTGCGCGTGTTGATCGTCGCCCTCGTGTGCGTTTCGTAGCGTCATAGGTTTTCTCAACGGCGCAAATAGACCGGCTAAATAATCAACGAAGCTGATGTTCACTATGGCAAACCCTGAGTGGTTACCCCGGCTTTTTTGATCGATTCTGTGGCCATCGAAACATGCCCACGGAGAACACCATGGCCAGCGCAATCCTTCATTCAGCCAAACGCGGCGCCTACCTGACCATCGGTCTTTACCTGGCCGTGGTGTTGGTCGTCAGCATCGCCTCGCAGATGGAACACACCTTCGACGCGCCGATCGACGTCGCCCACCCCGGCATCCAGTTTGAAGTCCGCTCGCAAAGCGTGATGGTCGACCGGGCGGAACTCGCGGGAGTTGGCGGCGCATGAAAGGCTACAGACTTTGGGTCATCGCCAGTCTGGCGGTCATGACCAACGGCGCCTCGTTATTGGGCGTCGGCCAAGGCTCGGTGGGCGGCCTGGCGCGGGCCATAGAGGCCAATCACAGCATTGCGCACAATATCGAACGGGCGAATACGTTGGGACTGATGGCGGGGAATCCTCCGGTGAAGGCCGCCGCCAATTTCCTCGGCCCCTTCGAAGTGGATTGCATGGCGCTCGGGATGTGCAATGCGCTTGCCTAGACACCGCAATTCATTGTGGTGATGGAATTTATTGTGGCGAGGGGATTTATCCCCGTTGGGCTGCGAAAGCAGCCCCAAATCCTGCAACTCAAATTTGCCTGACACACCGCATAGAATGGTTTCACGACTGCTTCGCAGCCGAACGGGGATAAATCCCCTCGCCACAATAAATCCCCTCACCACAGGGTTGATCGTTCCCACGCTCTGCGTGGGAATGCAGCCCCGGACGCTCTGCGTCCAATTGGAACGCGGAGCGTCCCTCGAGGCATTCCCACGCGGAGCGTGGGAACGATCAATCAGGCAGGAAGGAAGGAGAGGGTTATTTCTTCATGATCGAGGTGAATAGGTCGGACTCGAGGAAATTGTGCAACCAAGCCTGCAGACGCGGATAAGGCGTCTGCGCAAACCACTCACGATCGACATGCGCAAACTGCCGAACAAACGGCAGCAGGGCGTTATCCGCCAGGCTCGGATGATCAGCCAGCAAATAATCGCGATCCTGCAGCAACCCCTCCAACCGCTGCAAATACACCGCACCCTCAGCCCGATAAACCTCCATCGGTTGCTCCGGATAACGCTCGGCATACTTGTAGCGATTCAACTGCACCTTGAACCCTTGATCATTCGCCTCGATCAACTCCGCAATCCGCGCATCGCCACCCAGCAACCAACCCTGCGGATCATGCTGCGCCAACGCCCAGCGCATGATCTCCAGGCTCTCATCAATCACCCGACCATCCGCATCCAGCACCGGCACCGTGCCCTTGGGCGAGATCGCCAGCATCTCGGCCGGTTTGGCCTTGAGGCTGACTTCAACGATGTCCACCGGCACGCCCGAATAACGTAACGCCATCCGCGCCCGCATCGCATACGGGCAGCGGCGGAACGAGTACAGCGTGTTCATTTCACCTCCAGTGTGCTCAAACCGTTGCCCTGACGCTGCACCTGAATCTGCACGGGAATCCGTTCGTGCATTTCCTGCACGTGGGAAATCACCGCGACCTTGCGCCCCTGCGCCTGCAAGCCGTCCAGCGCATCCATCGCCAGTTGCAGCGACTCCGGATCGAGGCTGCCAAAACCCTCGTCGATAAACAGCGATTCGATTTTCAGCGTGCTCGACGCCATCGACGCCAGGCCCAATGCCAGCGCCAGCGACACGAGGAACGTCTCGCCGCCAGACAACGAATGCACCGAGCGCAGTTCGTCACCCATTTCGGTGTCCATCACCAGCAAACCGAGCATGCTGCCGCCGCGTTTCAGGCGGTAGCGTTTGACCAGTTGGCGCAATTGCACGTTGGCGTGATGCACCAGCAGGTCGAGGTTGTAGGCCTGGGCGATCTTGCGGAAGGTGTCGCCGGTCGCGGAGCCGATCAGCGCACTGAGCCGCGCCCAACGCTGATACTCGGCATAGGCATCAGCGATCTGCTGGGCCAGCGCCTGATTGGCGTTCTGTCGGCGCTGGTCTTCGACCTGTTCGGCACGCAGTTCGGCGCATTGCTGTTCGCTGACGGTGAACTGGTTCTGCAGATCCGTCAGGGCCGTGGCGAGTTGCTCGGCGTCGAGATTGCCGTTGCTTTGGGCTTGATGGTCGACCAGTAACCGCTCACGTTCCTGCAACAAGACCGTGGCTTGCTCGATGGCTTTTTCGTTCAGTTGCAAGCGCTGGCGCAGCTCGGTGAACTGCGCGTCGTCGACTCGCAGCAAGTCTTCGAGACCGCCATCATCCAGCTCGGGATGGCGCGCGCGCCAGTCGGCTATCTTGCCGGCCAGATCCTGGTCCTCGCTTTCCAGTGCCTGCAAACGCTGTTGCTGCGCCTTGAGCTCAGCGGCGATCTGCACCAACTGCGTGCGCACGCTTTGCAGTTCCTGCGCCGTGGCGGTTTCGGCGTTGCGCGCCTGTTCCACGGCGTGTTCCAGCTGCTGCTGCCAGTGCTCGGCGCAGTTGTGCTCGCCAAGCAATTGCGCGAGTTTCTGCTGGCAGACTTGCTGCTGTTCGGCCAGCGCGTTGAATTGCTGCTCGGCCGCTTGCGCTTGCTGCACGCGGGTCAGCTGTCGGTCCTGTTCTTTCTCCAGCGTCTGCTGGCGTTGCTGCTGCTCGCTCAATTCTTCCTTTTGCTGCTCGACCTGTGCCAGGCGCTCGGCGATCTGCCGGTCGAGTTGCATGAACGTCGCCGCCGGTTCCTGGCGCAGGGCTTCAAGGGTGTCGGCCGGTAGCAGCGTGCCAAACGCCGTCAGTTCCTCGTCGAGGCGTTGACGGTCGCTGCTCAGCTCGCGCTGCTGATTGCTCAAGTGCTGCGCGGCTTGTTGATGTGCGGTTTCCGCCTGACGCAACTGTTGAGTCAGGCGCGCGGCATCCTGTTGCAGGGTGAGCAGGTCGTTCTGGCGCTGTTCGTCCTGCGTGATGCTCTGGTTCAACTGCTGGTTCTGGCGGAGGAGCCAGGCGTCGCGCTTGTCGGCGTCCTGGTTCAGCAACTGCGCGGACAACGGATGGGCTTCGAGGCTCGGCGCAAGCGCCTGTTGCTGGCTCGCCAGTTGTTCTTGCTGTTGCAGCAGTTCTTTCTGCTGCGCGATGACGCCACCGACTTCAGCGCGCAGTTCGATGAGCTTTTCCTTGAGCTGATCGACCACTTGCTGGGCGTTGGCCTGCTCACTTTCATCGTGACGGCCGAGGCTTTGCAGCAGTGCTTCGGGCTGGTGATACGGATGCTCATTGCTGCCACACACCGGGCACGGTTGATCGTCCTGCAACTGCGCACGCAACTCTTCGACACTGGCACTGCGCGCCAGGCGCTGGCGCTCAAGCAGTTCGCGGGTGACGTTGAGGGTTTGCTCGGCGACGGTCAGTTCGGCTTTGCTTTTCACCCCCTCCTGCGTCAGGCGCTCGCGTTCCTGTTGAGCGCTGAGCTGGCGTTGTTGCAGTTCGGCCCCGCGCTTGTCCAGGTCCTGCTGGCTGGCCCACAGGCGCGACAGGTCTTCGAAGGCGCGCAGTTGTTTGCGGTTGTCCTGCAACAGCGTGCCGAGGATGCCGATCTGTTCGGCGACGGCATCCGGCTCGGCGCCGGCCTCTTTGAACAGCACTTCAAGTTGCTGCTTCTGCGTGGTCAACGCTTCGGCGCTGCGCGTGGCGTTTTCTTCGAGGCTCGCCAGTTCGGCCTGGCCCTTGTTCAGGCGATTGCCGATCAGCATCAGCTGCTGCAGACGATCGCGATAGGCATTCCACGCATCGCTCAACGGCGCCAGATGCGCGCTTTGCGCAAGCTCGGCAGCGATGCGCTGCAAGCGTTCGGCGACCTCGCTCTGTTTTTCCTGCAAGGCTTGAATGGCGCCCTGGCCGTCGCTGCACTGCTGTTGCGCGTTGGTTTTGGCGTCAGCGCAAGCGGCGACATCTTTGGCCAGGCGGGCGAGGGTGCTTTGCTCTTCGAAAGCCTGACGCAACAATGGCGCATTTTCCGACTGACGCTGCTGCGCTTCGCTCAGGGCCACTTTTGCCGCACTGAGATCTTGCTCAAGTTGCGTCTGGCGTTCAGTCAGTTCGGCGTGCTGCCGGGTGTGCTCGGCAATCTGTGCCGCCAACGGTGTCAGCAGCGCATCGAGCTCGGTTTTGCGCGCAAACTGGTGACGTTGCGGGCCGAGCTGCTCCAGGCGGTTGAGCTTCACGCGTTCGCCGGCCAGACCTTCCCATTGCTGCCGGGCGCTGTGCAATTGTTCGGTGGCAGCTTGCTGTGCATCCTGCAACAGCCGCAAATCCTTGAGCCAGCTGTGCTGTTGCTCAAGCTGTTTGAGTTGCGCCTGCTGCAACTTCAGGTGCTGTTGCGCGGCGTTGAAACGCTCATCCAGTTCCGCCCGCGCTTCGGGGGCGAGCGGAGTGACGCCGGTGGCCTGATCCTGCAATAGCTTGTGCGCTTCGCGGGCCTCTTTGGTCTTGTCGAAGGCGCGGCGGCCGAGACGGGTGTACAGCGCGGTGTCGGTGAGCTTTTCCAGCAGTTCGCTACGGTCGTTATCGTCCGCTTTGAGGAAGGCGCTGAACTCGCTCTGCGCCAGCAGCACGGCGCGGGTGAACTGTTCGAAGTTCAGGCCCAGTGCCGCTTCCAGTTGGGTTTTGTACTCGCCTTTCTGGCTGGCGAGCAGTTGATCCTGATCGATGTCGCGCAGGCTCTGACGGCTGGCCTGCAACTTGCCGCCGGCCTTCTCGCGGGCACGGTTGGCTTCCCAGCGCGCGCGATAGCGACGGCCATCGACACCGACAAAATCCACTTCGGCATAGCCTTCACCGGTGCCGCGACGCAACAGGGTGCGCGGGTCGCCAGTGGCGATTTCGCCGTCGGCATCGGGGACTTTGGCGTCACGGCCGGTGTTGTTCAAGCGCGGTACGGCGCCGAACAGTGCCAGGCACAACGCATCGAGCAGGGTGCTTTTACCGGCGCCGGTCGGGCCAGTGATCGCGAACAACCCGGCGCTGGCCAGCGGTTCAGCGGTGAAATCGATCTCGAATGGCCCGGCCAATGAGGCGAGGTTCTTCAAGCGAATGGCGAGAATCTTCATGGCTGCTCGCCCTCCAGTTGCACGTCTTGCAGCAGTTCGGCGAAGTCCTTCAGCGTTTGCTCATCGACTTCGTTGCCGTAGTTGTCGAGCCAGGCGCGGCTGAACAACTCCTGCGGGGTCAGTTGGTCGAGTTCGATCAGCGTAGTGCCGTCCGCCTCGCCGTCAGCGCCCCGGTTGCCGGCGTATTCAGCGGCGATACGCACCAGGCGCACGGCTTTGCCTTGCAGGGCGTTTTCCACTTGGTGGCGCAGATCCGGTTGCGGCTCGTCGAGGGTTACGCGCACTTCGAGCCACGGCTGGCGTTGGGTTTCGGCGAGCAGGTCGATGTTCGGCAGGTCTGCCAGTTGCAGCAGGATCTCGGCCAGCGGTGCCGGGCCTATGCGTTGTAGCTGGACCGATCTCGGAATGTGTTTCGACTCGACGCTGATCAGGGTTTCACCCTCAAGCAGGACGTCGAGAATCTGATGTTCATATTTGATCTCGGAGAACGACAACGGAATCGGCGAACCGCTGTAGCGAATGCGCTCCTCACCGTTGACCTTCTGCGGCTTGTGCAAATGGCCGAGGGCGACGTAACTGATGCTCGGCCCGAACAGACTGGCCGGCAGCGCTTCAGCATTGCCGATGATCAGGCTACGCTCGGAATCTTCCGACACCGAGCCACCGGCCATGTGCGCATGGCTGATGGCAATCAGCGCCTGACCGGGTTGGCGCTTGGCGTTGGCCGCTTCGATCAGCCATTCATGCACCTGACCGATGCCGCGCAAATAGTTGTCGCCCAGATGCGCGCCCGTCACTTCCGCCGGGCGCAGGAACGGCAGCGCCAGGCACCACGCGGCGATCTCGCCTTGGGCATTGGGCAACGGCAGCAACAGACGCTCGGCATCGAGCTGGCCGTCATCCAGCCACAACACCCGACCCAGCGCGTGCGTACGCAAACGGCGCATCAACGGCGCCGGCAGTTCAATCCGCGAGCCGGAGTCGTGGTTGCCGGCGATCATCACGATGGTCAGCAGCGGTTGCTGCTCGTGGGCGCTGACGATGAAGTCGTAGAGACGTTCCTGGGCTTTGACCGGCGGGTTGACCGTGTCGAAGATGTCACCGGCAATCAGCAGCACATCCGGCTGCGCCAGTTTCAGTTGATCCAGCAGCCATTCGAGAAAACAGGCGTGCTCGAAATCGCGCTCCTGGCCGTGCAGGTTTTGCCCAAGGTGCCAGTCGGAGGTGTGAAACAGACGCAAGGCGGACTCCGCAACAATTAAAGAGGTGATGGCCGCGGGGAAATGATGGGCGGCGAAAGAGGGGAGAGTTTACAGATTATTGCGCGGGTGGGGCTTGTCCGGGAGCAGGACGCGCGCGATCACGTCGATTTCTAAAATTGACGCCCTGACGTCCGCTGCCTACCATCGCGCCACTCTATTGATATCTTTTTCGCTGCTTGCGAATTACCGCTGGTTGACCCGGAGTAGCAGGGAAATGCGCGTTGAAAGCTTGTTCAATCAGGCCAGAGGAATGGTTAAAGGGCTTTATTTTCACGCGATGGATGAGCTCGGATTTCGTCCGGAGCAAGCGTTTGCCTATGCTCAGGACGAACTGGAGCGCCTGATGCGCAAAGACGCACATGGCCCGAATGCAATCCTGCAGACTGCGATTTATATGGAAGGCCACCGACGAGGCCTGAAGTTATCGAAAGACAGTCCCTACGCGGTTGATATGTTGGCTATTTTGATCGATACGTACGGGCAGTTCAGCGTTGAGAGTCTGGTTGAAGCCGGGGCCGATGACGAAGAACTGAAAGCCATTCAGTCGGACATGGACACCGTGCGCAATGTGTTTCTTTCTTAAGAACTACGGTGAGTCAAAGACAGCGCTTGAACAGAAAAGGAAGCTTCAGTAGCCATGCCAAAGTTTGCTTGTGTATGCGGTCACGTCATTAACCTGTCGCGAGGGACGTCCGAGTTTGAAATGTCTCTGGTGGCTGAACAGAAGATAGATGAAATTGGCTGTGCGCTAGCAAATCGCTGGCTGTCTGAAGAAGAATTCTACGAAACGATAGACCAAGGGGCTGTTACGGTTTATCGATGCCAGCCGTGCGGACGGATACATGTGGATCAAGGGGGTGGAAGCTTTACTTCTTATATAAAGGAAGTAAATGAGTCACCTGAGGCTGGATAGAATTCATGGAATTGAAGTTTTTTCATCACTTTGCTGGAAACCATCCTGTCGTGGGCGAGGTGTTTTATGAGATGGCGCAAGTCAGTCCTGGGCAGGCAGGAGGGGCACGTTATGAACTTTATGTCTGCAGCGTACTGATTGCAATTGCACAATACCCGGCTGCCTGTGACCGGTTGCTTGGGTATTTGACTTCGGTAATGAACGGCACAGAGCAATCAATTTGTGCAGGTGGAAACGACGTTGTTCTGAATATCGATACAACGGGCGTGCAAGTCGATATATCGATCAACGATGACTGGATTGGCCAGCCAGACAGCAAGTTCACCTTGCAGGAATGGCAAAAAGTTCTTGAAAACTGGAAGTACTTGCTGGAACTGCCACAGGGTTCTGATGAGATCGTGCTGGTCAAGTTGTCATAGAAACACTCGACCTAAAGCAAATCAAAAGATCGCAGCCTTCGGCAGCTCCTACACGGGAATACACTCCCCTGTAGGAGCTGCCGAAGGCTGCGATCTTTTGATCTTTTACTTCGGATAAAGCGGTGGCAGGCCACTGTCGCCCACTGGGTCGTGTACGCGCTCAGCGGTCGGAATCGTACGGATCGCTCGCCACAAATCTTCACCCTGCCAATGCTGGCCGGTTTCGCTGTACAGCGCACCGTTGAGCCCGTCGAGGGCATCCGACAAGGGCACAAACCGCGCCGCCATGTCCGCCAGGGTTTCCGGCTGTTGACGTGCCCACGCATCCAGCGCCTGTCGTGTCGCTTGCGGGTCGTTGGCCTGGCTTGCGCGTTTGATGTCGTCCATCAAGGTGCGCGGGCTTGGGCCGGTTTGGGCGGCGCGATGCACCGCCGGTTGCCAGCGCGCGCGCCACCACAGGCCGAAGCCGAGCAGGGTGGTGCAGGCGAGAATCAGCGTGCTCAGCTTCCACCACCACAACATATCGTTATCGACGACACTCGGTTGCAGGTTACCGGCCGGGGTGTCGACCTGCAGGCTCGGGTTGTTCGCCACTTGCAGCGTGCGCGCCGGCAGGCTGCTGTGTTCCAGGTGATCTTCGAAGGTGTTCCACCACACCACGTCCACCGTCGGCAGGTCGATTGCACCGCTGCGGCTGGGCACCAGCGCTTCGCGTTCTTCGCGGCTACCGACCAGCCCGCGGTCGGTGCTTTGATTGCTCAGCACCGGTTGATCGGGGTAGCGGCGTAAACCGTTGACGTCGGTGGCGGGCAGCGCCGGCAGTTGTGAACTGGCCAGGCCTTCGACTTTCAGGGTCAGGCTGCGGGTCAGCGAGTCGCCGATCTGCGTGTGCTCCGGTTCAGGGTTCCAGCTCTCGCTCAAACTCAGGCTGCGTGCCGGCAGCCAAGGGGCATCGACCGGATAAGTGAGCGGCTTGGGTTTGACCGTCAACGGGATCGCCGAGGAACTGACGCGCATCAGTTTGCCCGGCTTCGGCCCCTGCGCATTGTTGTCTTGTGCGGGCTGCGTATCGACCAGCGTGGCGCTGAACGTTTGCGGGGTAATCGTCAGCAAACCACTGTGCTGCGGATAGATCGCATAGCGCATTTCGATCACGCCATGGCGCACGCCGTTGAGGTCTTTTTCGTAGGTGCGCGTATCGCCCAACTGCTCAATGCGCGCATCGGCGATCTGCAACGGGGTCAGGCTGCTGTCGTCGTACAGCGACACCGAATGGTAGATGCGCAACGTCAGGATCGCCTGGGCCTGCACATAGACGCTGGACTGGTCGAGGCTGGCTTCGATGAATACCGGATCGAGGCTGTTCTTGTCTTCGCGGGTATCGCTTTCAACCACTTGCACGGTGATCGGCTGGCTCTGCACGTCGCCCATCTGCAACGGCGGAATGACCACGCTGCCGTTCTCTTTCGGCAACAGCGTGATGATCCAGCGCGTGGTCGCGCGGTTGTCGCCATTGAGGGTGTTGAGCTGGTTGACCTGGCGCGTGCCACGCACTTCGAACAGCGGCTCCAGCGGTGTCAGGTCGGGTTTGCCAAACTGGGTGACGTCGCTGGTTTCGAGGGTGAGCTCAACCGTCTCGCCGGAGTTCAGGCGACTGCGATCCACACTGGCGGTCAGCTCGGCGCCATCAGCGATGGCCGAGCAAATCAGCAGGGGCAGCAAGAGAGCGGTGAAGCGGGTCATCGAGTGTTTTCCTGATCCTGATGTTGTTGCTGTTCGTACCAGAATTTGCGTCGCAGCAATTCGCCCGGATCGTCCGGGATCTTGCCCAGCCATTGTTCCAGAGCCTGACGCTGCTCGCCGTCGAGGTTGTTCTCGCTTGGGCGCAGGGTCGGCACGGTGTCCGTCTGTTCCTCCTCGTCGCTGCCCGGTATTTCATTGGGGCCGGGCTGCGGCGGTGTGGTCGGTGGCGGTTCGCTGGCAGGCTCGGCCGGTTGCGCTTCGCTCGGGTTTTCGCTTTTCACGGCCGGCGGCGCGGCGGTCGCGGGCGGCGGCTCGTCGCCGGGCAGGTTCTGCTCGGTCGGTTTGCGTTCCGGTTCGGCGGGCGGCGGCGTGCGTTTCTGCTTCAGCAGGTTCTCTACCAGCGCCTTGTTGGTCTGCGCCGGGCGCAAGTCCGGTTGCAGCTCCAGGGCCTGTTCATAGGCATCGATCGCCGCTTCCAGCTCACCACTTTTTGCCAGCGCGTTGCCACGATTGTAGTGGGCGCGGGCATCGCTGCCTTCGGCGAAGCGCTGAGCGGCGCCACTGTAGTCGCCGGCCTCGTACAACGCCACCCCTTGCCACTGGTGATCAGCAAAATGTTGCGCCGCTTCGGCGGGGCGTTTCTGCTTCAGCAAGTGCAGGCCCTGTTGATCCGGGCGCAGCCACAAATCTTCGAAGTCGAAAGCGTAGCTCGGCTGCGGCAGGCAGAACAGCAGCGGCAGGCAGAACAACCAGCCACGCCGCCCGGCGCATGCAGCGAGCAACAACAGCGGCAACAGCAGCCAGTAACCCTGATCGGCCCAGGTATCCAGGCGCACGGTCTGGCCATCGTCGCGCAGACTGCGCGGGCCGTTGAGCAGGCCGAGCGCGCCAAGATCCGCCTCGTCGAGGCGGGCAGGGTGGTATTCACCGCCGACGCTGTTGAGGAATGCGCTCAGGCCCGGGCTGTCGAGTTGCGGCACACGAATCGCGCCTTGTTCATCCTTGAGGAAGCTGCCGTCCTCCTGGGCAATCGGCGCACCTTCAGCGGTGCCGACACCGAGCATCAGCAGTTGCGCCGATTCACCGCTGAGCGCACGACGAATGCCTTGGCGTTCCTCTTCGTTCAAGGAAGAGCCGATCAGCAGAATCCGTCCCTGACCGAGCGCGCCCTGTTTCAACAATGCCAGCGCTTTGCTCACCGCCAGATCGGCGCGATGACCGCTTTCCGGCATCAGCGACGGTTTCAGCGCATCGAGCAGATTGCGACTGGTGGCCAGGTCATCCGACAGTGGCACCAACGTGTGTGCGCTGCCGGCGTAAACGACAATCGCGGTCTGCGCATCGCTGCGTGCTTGTAACAGGTCGAACAGCTTGCGCCGTGCCTGTTCCAGCCGCGTTGGCGGCGAGTCGGTGGCGAGCATTTCCGGGGTCAGCTCCAGCACCACCACCAACGGGTCGGCGGGTTTCTGGCTGGTCTGTTCGACGCGCTCCCAACTCGGCCCGAGCAGCGCCAGAATCGTCAGCAGCCACGCCACGCCAAGGGCGATCCACGGCAGTTTGCTGTCGCGCCCGCTGCCACCGCTGAGCAGGGTGGCGTGGAACGCTGGCGGCAGGATCATCTGCCAGCGCCCGGCACGTTTCTGCCGGTGCCAGAGCTGCCAGATCAGCCAGCCGAGCAGCGGCAATAACAGCAACCACCAAGGGCGGAACCAGTGCGGCCAGAGCGCGATCATCGGCGCCTCCGCAGACGCAGGCGCTTGAGGCGCTCGCGCCAGTCAGGCAGCGGACTTTGCAGATACAGCTCCTTGGTGAACAGGCGTTGCAGCGGGTTATCCGGCCACAATTCGCGGGCGACCAGCAACAGGCTCAACCACAACGCGAGCGCCAGCGGCCAGTGATACAAGGCTTGCGCCGGGCGCGCCTGGGTCGGTTGTTGGGTCACCGGTTCGAGCTGGTCGAGGGTGTCCTTGATCGCTTGCAGTTCTTTGCCGTCGTGCGCACGGAAGTATTGCCCGCCGGTGACTTCGGCGATGGCCTTGAGCGCCGGTTCGTCGAGGTCCAGGCTCGGATTGACGCCGAGCAGGCCGGTCGAACCGCTGTCCTCGGGATTGGCGCCGATGCCGATCGGATAGATTTTCACGCCTTCGCTGGCGGCTAATCTGGCTGCGGTCAATGGATCGATTTCACCGCCATTGTTGGCGCCGTCAGTCACCAGAATCAGCACGCGGCTTTGCGCCGGGCGCATCCGCAGGCGTTTCAGCGCCAGACCGATGGCGTCGCCGATGGCGGTGTTCTTGCCGGCGATGCCGATCCGCGCCTCGTCGAGCCAGACGCGCACGGTGTGGCGATCAAACGTCAGCGGCGCTTGCAGGTACGCCTGACTGCCGAAGAGGATCAAGCCAACGCGGTCGCCGTCGCGGCTTTCCAGGAAGTCACCAAGCAAATGCTGAACCAGTGAAAGACGGCTGACGTCTTCGTCCTGCCACTGCATGTCGGGGAAATCCATCGAGCCGGACACGTCCACCGCCACCAGCAGATCACGGCCGCTGGCGGCAATCGGCAACGGTTCGCCGAGCCACTGTGGGCGGGCGGCGGCGGTCAACAGCAACAACCACAGGAGCATGAACGGCGCCTGTTGGCGCCACGCCGGCAGGTTGGCGCGGGCACGACGGCGGGCGAGGCCTTCGAGGTCGGACAGAAAGCTGACTTTCAGCGCCGGTTCGCCGCTGTCGGCCACCGGCAATACGAGGCGCATCAACCACGGCAGCGGCAGCAGCGCGAAGATCCACGGCCAGGCGAACTCAAACATGTTTGCGAATCCACGTGTCGACGGCTTGAGTCAGGCCGGCGATGGCCTTGTCGTCGAGTTTGCATTCCGGTTTGTACGCGCCTTCGACCAGCACCATCCAGCGCGTCAGGCCCGCCGCCGGGCAGCGGTTATCAAGGAACGCCAGCCATTTACGCCCGTTGAGGGTGTGGCTCTGGCTGTACGGATAGTGGTTGCGGCACAGGCGTTTGAGCAGGCCGTTGAGTTGTTGCAGCCAGGCGCCAGCCGGGGCGCCGTCGTAGGGCTTGGGCATCTGCGCCAGTTCGGCGAGGGCGGCAATGCGCACCGGGTCGAGCGGCTGTTCGGCACGTACGATCGGGCGTTTCTTCATGGGCATGAAACGGCGCAGCTTCCACGCGGCGAAACCCAGCAGCGGCAGCAACAGAAGCAGCAGCCACCAGCCCGGCGCCGGTGGCCAGAAGGCAATCGGTGGCGGCGAGATCAGCGGTTGCAGTTGTTCGAGGCCGTTCATCGACCTTTCCCCGGACGCTGCGGATTGAGGAACTCGCGCATCTGCTCGACCATTTCACTTTGCGTGCTCAGCGGCATCAGCAACACCCGCAACTTTTGCGCGAGCAGTTCCCAGCGGGCGATGCGTGCTTCGGCTTGGGCGCGATAAGTCTGGCGCAGGTCGAAATTCAGCGTGTCGAGTTCCAGTTGTGCGCCGCGCTCGGCAAACCTCAGCAGGCCGGCAGCGGGGAGGGCGTGATCCAGCGGGTCAGAGATGGGCAGCATCAGCAGATCGCAATGGCGCGCCAGCAGGCTCAGCTGTTGTTCGGCGCTGTCGGACAACGCGCGTTCATCGCAGATCACGATGGCCAGGCTGCCGGGCCGCAGCACTTCGCGGGCGCGGCGCAGGGCTACGCCGAAGGCATCGCGATCCGGCTCACGCTCGGTGTGCAGCGACTGATTGACCTTCACCAGGCGGTTGAGCAGTTGCAGCAGGCTCTGTTTACTTCGTCGTGGCTTGATTTCGTAGTGTTCGTTGTCGCCGAACACCAGCCCGCCAACCCGGTCGTTATGGCCCAGTGCGGCCCAACCAATCAATGCCGCTGCTTGCGCCGCAAGCACTGATTTGAACATCAGCCCGGAGCCGAAAAACAGCCGCGTGCTTTGCTCGACCATGATGAAAATCGGCCGTTCGCGTTCTTCATGGAACAGCTTGGTGTGCGGCTCTTGCGTGCGCGCCGTCACGCGCCAGTCGATGGTGCGCACGTCGTCGCCGGCCTGATACACCCGCACCTGATCGAAGTCGACGCCGCGACCACGGAATTTCGAGTGATGCAGGCCGATCAGCGGGCTGCGCTGGCTCGGCGTGGAAAACAGCTGCACTTCGCGCACCCGGTGGCGCATCTCGATCAGCTCGGCGAGGCTGACGCGGATGCCCGGTTCGGACGGCAGGGGGGCGTTCATGGGGGTCAAGCGACGGCTACGACGTCGAGAATCCGCTGCACCACCCGATCCTGATCGATGCCGGCGGCTTCGGCTTCAAACGACAAAATGATGCGGTGACGCAACACGTCGAACAGCACCGCTTGAATGTCTTCCGGGCTGACGAAGTCGCGACCGGCCAGCCAGGCGTGGGCGCGGGCGCAGCGGTCGAGGGCGATGGAACCGCGCGGGCTGGCGCCATAGGCGATCCACTCGGCCATTTCCGGGTCGAACTTGGCCGGCGTACGGGTGGCCATGACCAGTTGCACGAGGTATTCCTCCACGGCGTCGGCCATGTACAAACCAAGGATTTCCTTGCGTGCAGCGAAGATCGCCTGCTGGCTGACCCGGCGCTCGGGTTTGGTCTCACCGTTCAGCGCTTCGCCACGGGCCTGCTGGAGGATGCGGCGTTCGACGGCGGCGTCCGGGAAACCGATTTTCACGTGCATCAGGAAACGGTCGAGCTGCGCTTCTGGCAACGGATACGTGCCTTCCTGCTCGATCGGGTTCTGTGTGGCCATCACCAGAAACAGCGGCGACAGCTCGTAGGTGCTGCGGCCGACACTGACCTGACGCTCGGCCATGGCTTCGAGCAGCGCCGATTGCACCTTGGCCGGCGCGCGGTTGATCTCGTCCGCCAGCACCAGGTTGTGGAAGATCGGCCCTTGCTGGAACACGAAACTGCCGGTTTCCGGGCGATAGATTTCGGTACCGGTGATGTCGGCGGGCAGCAGGTCCGGGGTGAACTGGATGCGATGGAACTGGGCTTCGATGCCCTCGGCGAGTTCTTTGATCGCTTTGGTCTTGGCCAGACCCGGAGCGCCCTCGACCAGCATATGGCCGTCAGCGAGCAGGGCGATGAGCAAACGCTCGATGAGTTTTTCCTGGCCGAGAATCTGCGTTGAAAGAAAGGTTCGCAGCGCCAATAGCGCTTCACGATGTTCCATCGGTGACTGTTCCTGGAAAGGGGTGGCCACGGGCGTTCGGATAACGCCGGGGCTGGGGGCGTTACTTTAATCCATCGCGGGGGGTGGCGACTAACGGCATTTTGTAGAAAAGGGCAAAAGATCGCAGCCTTCGGCAGCTCCTACAGGTGATTGCATTCCAATGTAGGAGCTGCCGCAGGCTGCGATCTTTTGGCTGTCTGTGAAGGCCTCATCGCTGGCAAGCCAGCTCCCACAGGGACCGATGTGTTGCATAGATCGCATTCACACCGCTGATACCTGTGGGAGCTGGCTTGCCAGCGATGGGGCCAGTCCGGACACCATCAAACTTCGTTAATGAAGGTACCCGTCCCATCAAGGATGTTCTTCAAGGTCTCAACAACCTCATCCATGTCCACCATGTCCGGATTGAAACTGATCTCCAGCACATCATCCCCATTCAACGCATCGGCATCCGCCGCCGCGATCTCGATCTTCAGCAGCGTCGAAGTCAGCGTGACTTTCACCCCGTCGAGCGTCGAAGGCTCGCCATCCAGGGTGATCTCCAGCTCATCCTCATCCGGATAACGGCTCATCAGGAACATGTCGCCCTTGTCGCTGTGGCAGCAGAGCATGGCCATGTTGTCTTCTTCGTCGTCGCACGGGTTGACGATCAGTAGGGCGGTGGTCATTTGCATGGTCAATTCCTGCCTCAAGGGGCGTGTCGGTCGCTAATGGGCGCGATTCTGCCAGTCCTCGGGAATTTCTGCATGTGAGAGTGTCAGAGGATGTGTCGTGAACGCGACGTGGGTCAATGGTCATTTCTGGCACGCATGTACCGTAAAAACGGGGATTCAGACCAGCGTTTTGCGCCACGAGTGCTAGTGTTTACCGGTGCGAAAGCCTTGGTTTACGTGCCGATGACCGAATATGTCGCAGCACCGCAAGCAGACACATTGTCGCACCCATTAAGCTGCGCAACGGATGAGCACCCGTAAAGGCATTGCCGGCACCGTCGGCAGTCGCTTTTGCAGATGCCCATTCAATGGAAGGTGAATGTGACCTGAGTGTCTCGTCCAGCTTCACCCACCTGTCCCCCTGTTTCCTCTGCCCGAGAATCAGGAACAGGGCGACACAAGCCCCGAAAGGGGTGTTGCACGCGACGCTTTCCATCAATAACAAGCTTAAGCGGAGTACCACAGATGGCGTTCTTCACCGCAGCCAGCAAAGCCGACTTCCAGCACCAACTGCAAGCGGCACTGGCGCAGCACATCAGTGAACAGGCACTGCCACAAGTGGCGCTGTTCGCTGAACAATTCTTCGGCATCATTTCTCTGGACGAGCTGACTCAACGTCGTCTCTCCGACCTCGCTGGCTGTACTCTCTCTGCGTGGCGCCTGCTTGAGCGCTTCGATCACGCGCAACCGCAAGTGCGCGTCTACAA
This sequence comes from Pseudomonas sp. GM80, assembly GCF_000282515.1. Lineage (GTDB taxonomy): Bacteria > Pseudomonadota > Gammaproteobacteria > Pseudomonadales > Pseudomonadaceae > Aquipseudomonas. The sequence continues at coordinate 34,532 of NZ_AKJD01000251.1, read as the reverse complement.
CCCCGATTACGAGCGTCATGGCTGGCAGTCGACCCACACCGCGGTCGAAGTCCTGCACCATGACCTGCCATTCCTCGTCGACTCGGTTCGTACCGAACTGAACCGTCGCGGCTACAGCATCCACACCCTGCAAACCACCGTGCTCAGCGTGCGTCGTGGCAGCAAGGGCGAGTTGCTGGAAATCCTGCCGAAGGGCAGCACCGGCGAAGGCGTTCTGCACGAATCGCTGATGTACCTGGAAATCGACCGCTGCGCCAACGCGGCCGAACTGAATGTGCTGAGCAAAGAGCTGGAACAGGTTCTCGGTGAAGTCCGCGTTGCGGTCGCCGATTTCGAGCCGATGAAAGCCAAGGTGCAGGACATCCTCACCCAGCTCGACAACAGCGCGTTCGCCGTCGATGCCGACGAAAAGAACGAAATCAAAAGCTTCCTGGAATGGCTGGTGGGCAACCACTTCACCTTCCTCGGCTACGAAGAATTCGTGGTCACCGATCAGGCCGATGGCGGCCACATCGAGTACGACCAGAACTCCTTCCTCGGCCTGACCAAACTGCTGCGCACCGGCCTGACCTACGATGACCTGCGCATCGAAGACTACGCGGTGAACTACCTGCGCGAACCGACCCTGCTGTCGTTCGCCAAGGCTGCGCACCCGAGCCGCGTACACCGTCCGGCTTACCCGGATTACGTGTCGATCCGTGAAATCGACGCTGACGGCAAAGTCATCAAGGAACACCGCTTCATGGGCCTGTACACCTCCTCGGTGTATGGCGAGAGCGTGCGGGTCATCCCGTTCATCCGCCGCAAGGTCGAAGAAATCGAAACGCGCTCCGGCTTCCAGTCCAAGGCTCACCTGGGCAAGGAACTGGCGCAGGTGCTCGAAGTATTGCCGCGTGATGACCTGTTCCAGACCCCGGTCGACGAACTCTTCACCACGGTGATGTCGATCGTGCAGATCCAGGAACGCAACAAGATCCGCGTGTTCCTGCGCAAAGACCCGTACGGTCGTTTCTGCTACTGCCTGGCCTACGTGCCGCGCGACATCTACTCCACCGAAGTTCGCCAGAAGATCCAGCAAGTGCTGATGGAGCGCCTGAAGGCTTCCGATTGCGAATTCTGGACGTTCTTCTCCGAATCCGTGCTGGCGCGCGTGCAGTTGATTCTGCGTGTCGACCCGAAAAACCGTCTCGACATCGACCCGGTGCTGCTGGAGAAAGAAGTCGTGCAAGCCTGCCGCAGCTGGCAGGACGATTACGCCGCACTGACCGTCGAAAGCTTCGGCGAAGCCCACGGCACCAACGTGCTGGCCGACTTCCCGAAAGGCTTCCCGGCCGGTTACCGCGAGCGTTTCGCAGCGCATTCGGCCGTGGTCGACATGCAGCACCTGCTGAGCCTCAACGAAAAAAATCCGCTGGTGATGAGCTTCTATCAGCCGCTGGGTCAGGTCTCCGGCCAACGCGAGCTGCATTGCAAGCTGTACCACGCCGACACGCCGCTGGCGCTGTCCGACGTCTTGCCGATTCTGGAAAACCTCGGCCTGCGCGTGCTGGGTGAATTCCCGTACCGTCTGCGTCACACCAATGGCCGCGAGTTCTGGATTCACGACTTCGCGTTCACCGCCGCTGAAGGTCTGGACCTCGACATCCAGCAACTCAACGACACCCTGCAGGACGCCTTTGTCCACATCGTCCGTGGCGAAGCCGAGAACGATGCGTTCAACCGTCTGGTGCTGACTGCCGGCCTGCCTTGGCGCGACGTCGCACTGCTGCGCGCTTACGCTCGTTACCTGAAGCAGATTCGTCTGGGCTTCGACCTGGGTTACATCGCCAGCACCCTGAACAACCACACCGACATCGCTCGCGAGCTGACCCGGTTGTTCAAGACCCGCTTCTATCTGGCGCGCAAACTCAGCGACGACGACTTGGAAGACAAGCAACAGCGTCTGGAACAAGCGATTCTGACCGCACTGGACGACGTTCAGGTGCTCAACGAAGACCGCATCCTGCGTCGTTACCTCGACCTGATCAAAGCGACCCTGCGGACCAACTTCTATCAGACTGATGCCAACGGCCAGAACAAGTCGTACTTCAGCTTCAAGTTCAACCCGCACGCGATTCCTGAACTGCCGAAGCCAGTGCCGAAGTTCGAAATCTTCGTCTATTCGCCACGCGTTGAAGGCGTGCACCTGCGCTTCGGTAACGTCGCTCGTGGTGGTCTGCGCTGGTCCGACCGTGAAGAAGACTTCCGTACCGAAGTTCTTGGCCTGGTAAAAGCTCAACAAGTGAAGAACTCGGTCATCGTGCCAGTGGGTGCGAAGGGCGGCTTCTTGCCGCGTCGCCTGCCACTGGGCGGCAGCCGTGACGAGATCGCGGCCGAGGGCATCGCCTGCTACCGCATCTTCATTTCCGGCCTGTTGGACATCACCGACAACCTGAAAGACGGCGCGCTGGTGCCGCCATTGAACGTGGTGCGCCACGACGATGACGACCCGTACCTGGTAGTGGCGGCGGACAAGGGCACTGCGACCTTCTCCGACATCGCCAACGGCATCGCCATCGACTACGGCTTCTGGCTGGGTGACGCGTTTGCGTCCGGTGGTTCGGCCGGTTACGACCACAAGAAAATGGGCATCACCGCCAAAGGCGCGTGGGTTGGCGTACAACGCCACTTCCGCGAGCGCGGCATCAATGTTCAGGAAGACAGCATCACCGTAGTGGGCGTCGGCGACATGGCCGGTGACGTGTTCGGTAACGGCCTGTTGATGTCCGACAAGCTGCAACTGGTCGCGGCCTTCAACCACCTGCACATCTTCATCGATCCAAACCCGAACCCGGCGACCAGTTTTGTCGAGCGTCAGCGCATGTTCGACCTGCCGCGTTCGGCCTGGACCGACTACGACACCAGCATCATGTCCGAAGGTGGCGGTATCTTCTCGCGCAGCGCGAAGAGCATCGCAATCTCCCCGCAGATGCAGGAACGCTTCGACATCAAGGCTGACAAGCTGACCCCGACCGAACTGCTGAACGCCTTGCTCAAGGCACCGGTGGATCTGCTGTGGAACGGCGGTATCGGTACTTACGTCAAGGCCAGCACTGAAAGCCACGCCGATGTCGGCGACAAGGCCAACGATGCACTGCGCGTGAACGGCAACGAGTTGCGCTGCAAAGTCGTGGGCGAGGGCGGTAACCTCGGCATGACCCAACTCGGTCGTGTCGAATTTGGTCTGAATGGCGGTGGTTCCAACACCGACTTCATCGACAACGCCGGTGGTGTGGACTGCTCCGACCACGAAGTGAACATCAAGATCCTGCTGAACGAAGTGGTTCAGGCCGGTGACATGACCGACAAGCAACGCAACCAGTTGCTGGCGAGCATGACCGACGAAGTCGGCAATCTGGTGCTGGGCAACAACTACAAGCAGACTCAGGCCCTGTCCCTGGCGGCGCGTCGTGCTTATGCGCGCATCGCTGAGTACAAGCGTCTGATGGGCGATCTGGAAGGCCGTGGCAAGCTGGACCGTGCCATCGAGTTCCTGCCGACCGAAGAGCAGATCAACGAGCGTATTGCCGAAGGCCACGGTCTGACCCGTCCTGAGCTGTCGGTGCTGATCTCGTACAGCAAAATCGACCTCAAAGAGCAGCTGTTGGGCTCGCTGGTGCCGGACGACGATTACCTGACCCGCGACATGGAAACGGCGTTCCCGCCGACGCTGGTCAGCAAGTTCTCCGAAGCCATGCGTCGTCACCGTCTGAAGCGCGAGATCGTCAGCACCCAGATCGCCAACGACCTGGTCAACCATATGGGCATCACCTTCGTTCAACGACTCAAAGAGTCGACCGGCATGAGCCCGGCGAACGTGGCCGGTGCTTACGTGATCGTGCGCGACATCTTCCACCTCCCGCACTGGTTCCGTCAGATCGAAGCGCTGGACTACCAAGTCAGCGCTGACGTGCAGCTGGAGCTGATGGACGAGCTGATGCGTCTGGGCCGTCGCGCCACGCGCTGGTTCCTGCGTGCCCGTCGCAACGAGCAGAACGCTGCCCGTGACGTCGCGCATTTCGGTCCGCACCTGAAAGAGCTGGGCTTGAAACTCGACGAACTGCTGAGCGGCGAAATCCGTGAAAACTGGCAGTCGCGCTATCAGGCGTACGTCGAAGCCGGTGTGCCGGAATTGCTGGCGCGTATGGTTGCGGGCACCTCGCACCTGTACACCTTGCTGCCGATCATCGAAGCCTCCGACGTGACTGGCCAGAACCCTGCCGAAGTGGCGAAAGCCTACTTCGCCGTGGGCAGCGCGCTGGACATCACCTGGTACCTGCAACAGATCAGCGCACTGCCGGTTGAAAACAACTGGCAAGCCCTGGCCCGTGAAGCGTTCCGTGACGACGTCGACTGGCAACAACGTGCGATCACCATCTCCGTCCTGCAACAGGGCGACGGCACTCAGGACGTGGAAACACGCCTGGCGCTGTGGATGGAACAGCACGAAAGCATGATCTCGCGCTGGCGCGCCATGCTGGTGGAAATCCGCGCTGCGAGCGGCACGGACTACGCCATGTATGCAGTGGCCAACCGTGAACTGCTGGACCTGGCGTTGAGCGGGCAAGCGGTAGTGCCTGCGGTTGCTGCGAATGCCGAGCTTGAACTGGCGTAAGTAGTGGCTGAATGAAAAAGCCCCGGTGTCGAGAGATGCCGGGGCTTTTTTATGCCTGAGGGATTTGTGCTGGCTGTTCCTGCCTCATCGCTGGCAAGCCAGCTCCCACAGGTTTTGTATTGCACTCGGTCCTTGTGGGAGCTGGCTTGCCAGCGATGAGGCCCATACATTCAATACAACTTCTGACCTTGCTGACTATCAAGCATCGACACTTTGTCCGCAGGCCGTGCGACTAAATTGTTGAGCGACTGGTCAAACTTTTGCAATGCCCGAACTTGCACATCCTGCTGCTGATTAATATCCGCCACGATCTCTTCCGACCGCTTGAAGTCCGCCCACACCGGCGTCAATTCCCGTGCATCCGAACCTTTCGCCGTACCGATATAGTTCAACCGCGCATCATAAAAATCGGCACTGACGTCGGCCTTGATATCGGAGCTGCGTGAAGTAATCAACTGGCTATGAGTATCGACGATCGCCACCACATCCGGCCGGGCCGCACGCAGACTTTGCATGTCCGGATACACCGTCACTGAGCCGAATTGACGCTGTAAGGAGGCATTGACCCATTCCACCGCCATGTCGGGTTTTGAGCTGGCGACGTAGGCATCGTGGATCGGTTGCACCAGCAGGCTCTGGCCGAAACCGGTGCCGGCGTTGGCCTGGTAGTCGCGCAGGTATTCGCGGTTGGTCTGGGTGCTCGGGCTGTAGACCACGCCCAGGGAAACACCGGGGCCGCTTTTGACCAACGTGGCGCTGCTGCGGCCGGTTGGATGAGGCAGCAACGTATCCAGGGATGAGACTGCTTTCGGGGCGGTAGCAACCGAACAGGCGGACAAGGTTAAAACCGATATCGCCAACACACTGGCAAACGCAAGTTTCATGGTGTTTCTCCCGTGAAACAACATCAGTCGGAAAGTTTTAAGTTGTCGTCAATGACGGCAGTTAATTCAGACTAACCCCGTCAAGCTTTAAGTAACCTGACAATTTGCTGTCTGGTTTGCTGTTGAATAGTTTTATTCGCTGTAACCCGATTCGGTTAATTGCGTCGGGAAATAAAAAGGCGCAAATCGATGATTTGCACCTTTTTATTTATGGCTGATTAAACATCCATCAGTTTTTCAGCGGAATCAGCACTTGCTCATCCGGCGACAGCACCATGAACACCAGCAACTTCGCCGGTTTGGTTTGGCTGGCGTTTTTCGAGACCAGATGTTCGGAGCCGGCGGGCTCGTACCAGAATTGACCCTTCTTGTAGGTGATCGCCTGTTCGCCCTTCACCTGAGAAATCACCTCGCCTTCGAGCACATAGGCCATCGCGGTGCCGTCGTGTTTGTGGGCGATGGAAGACTGGCCGGGTTTGTAGTCGACCTCGATCATCATGGCTTTTTTGCCAGGGGCGTTTTTCAGCATCTGGTCCTGGAGGACGGTGACTTTTTCCGATGGGTCGTGGGCGAAAGCGGCCGAGGCGCAGAGGCCCAAGGCGAGGGCGGCGGCGAAGAAGGGCAGGGTTTTCATGGCGGGTTACCTGTGAGGGTTGGGGGTGCAATCACAGTAGTCCGCAGGGTGGCGCATTCAAACGGCCAATATTCGGGAAGATTGGGTGACCAATTGGAGGTTATTCAGCGTGTTTGAGTACGCCATCGCTGGCAAGCCAGCTCCCACAGGTTTTGTGTCGTTCATTTAATTATCGAACGACACAAAACCCCGTAGGAGCTGCCGCAGGCTGCGATCTTTTGATCTTGCTCTCAGACGATAGGGAAACTATTGAAATCGACGCTATTGGCCAATCGACTATCGATCAGGTCAATAAACCCCTGCGCCTCGGGCCGGTTGAAATGCGCCTGCATCGCCGCTTCCGACTGCCAGCGCGCACTGACCGTCCAGCGGTGGCTGTCCTCGGGGCAGCGGTCGACCAGGTAGGAATCGCAGCCCGGCGTTTCGCGCAGGGTTTCAACGATCTTCTGCAGTTGCTTGCCCAGTTCATCCGAGCGGCCGGCGGCGGCCTGCACCTGGACCGTATTGATCACTTCGTTGGACATTGCTCACACTCCTGAATCAGGCCGGACGAATCCTGCTCATTGAGGGATAACGCCTGTGCAGGATAGGCCTGCACCCCCTGAACACCAATAACCAATCGGCGGTTAAATCTTTAGGCCAATCATTCAGGCAACTTGTTGCAGGATGTCGCGCAAGCGATCCAGGGCGATATCGATGTCCAGTGTTTCGATGGCGCCGAAGCCGAAGTACAGGCCGTTTTTTGGCGGTTGCTGATAGTAAAAGCCGTTGATCGAGTACAAACCGACTTCGACTTTTCTCGCCAGCTCGATCACCAGCGCCAGGTCGATCGGCACCTTGCAGAAAACCGCCATGTGGAATCCGGCGCTGGCCGGCACCGCGTCCAGCCATGGCGCCAGATCAGTCGCCATACGCGCGAGAATCCGCTCGCGGCGCTGCGCGTAGATCGCATGACAGCGGCGGATATGCTTGAGCAGGCAGCCCTCGGCGATGAACTTGGCCAGCGCCCATTGCGGCAGGGTCGAGGCGTGCAAATCGGTGAGCTGCTTGGCGCGGATCACCGCTTCGAGAATGGCCGGCGGCAGAATCGCATAACCCAAACGCAGCTCCGGGAGCAGGGTTTTCGAGAACGTGCCGACGTAGGCGACGATGCCGCGCTGATCGAGATTGAACAGCGAATCGGTCGGCCGGCCTTCGTAGCGGAACTCGCTGTCATAGTCGTCCTCGATGATGATCGCGCCCAACTCATGAGCGCGAGCCAGCAAGGCTTCACGGCGCGCCTGACTCATTGGCATGCCCAGCGGGAACTGGTGCGACGGCGTCACATAGATGAGGCGCGTGCCATCGGGAATGTGCTCGACCTGAATGCCCTCGGCATCCACCGGCACCCCGACCACCTCGGCGCCATGGGTGCCGAACAGCAGGCGCGCCGGCGGATAACCGGGATCTTCCATCGCCACCAGACTGCCGGGGCGAATCAACACGCGGGTGATCAGGTCCAGCGCCTGTTGCGCGCCGTTGCACACGACGATGTCTTCGTCCTGACAGTTGATCCCACGGGAAAACGCGATGTGCCGGGCAATCGCATTGCGCAGCGCCGGCAGGCCTTCGGCGACACTGTAGAAACCCTTGGACTGGCCCATCTGGCGCATCGCATGGGCGACGCAGCGGCGCCAGTCATCCTGCGGAAACTGGCCCTTGCTGGTGGCGCCACCGATGAAGTCGTAGCGCAGCGAGCCTTCCAATGTCGGATGGCGCAGGAACACTGGCAGATTGCGCCAGCTCTCGATCACGTCGGCACTGGCCAGTTCGGTGTGGCTTTGCTTGCGCTGGACCTGCGCCGGGCGCGCGTTGACGTAGGTGCCTTTGCCAATCACCCCAGTGAGGAAGTTTTCGTAGGTCAGTTGCGCGTAGGTGTCGGAAATGGTCTTGCGCGAAATCCCCAGTTGCTCGGCGAGCAGACGGCTGGGCGGCAATTGCGTGCCAGCGGCCAGGCGCCCTGACTCAATGGCACCGCGCAGCTGCTGATACAACTGACCGGCAAGATCCTTGCGGCCGTTGATCACGACATGAAGTTCCATACCGACGAGGCTCCCGAGGCTATTAGGCGTGCCCGCCAGATTACCGCTGAAGCGTGATCCACAACAGTTGCGCACACCAAAAACCCAAAATTGGCGCAGTCCCCTGTAGGAGCTGCCGAAGGCTGCGATCTTTTGATCTCGCTTTTCAAAAGACCACATCAAAAGATCGCAGCCTTCGGCAGCTCCTACAGGGGGATTGGTGTTTGGCGGGGATTCAGTGGTGTAGCGGTTTTCCGTGCAATTGGGGCTGTAATGCGCCGCTGTCGGCGTTTACGGTGAAGTCATTATTCCGTCTACCGAGAACCGCCATGTCCCCGCGCCTGGATTACTACAACGCTTCGCCCAAGGCGATGAAAGCGATGATTGCCATGGAGGCGCTGACCGCCAACCTCAGTATCGAGCAGCCGCTGCTGCAACTGATCCGCATCCGTGCTTCACAACTCAACGGCTGCGCATTCTGCACCGACATGCATTCGGTGGACGCGCGACGGGCCGGGGAGAGTGATCGGCGCCTGTATGCGATTGCGGTGTGGCGCGACAGCAACTTCTTCAACCCGCGCGAACGTGCGGCGTTGGCCTGGGCGGAGGCGGTGACGTTGTTGGCGGAAAGCCGCGTGCCAGATGAGGTGTATCAGCAGGCGCGCGAGCAATTCAGCGAAGGTGAACTGGTTGACCTGACCATGGCCGTCACCACCATCAACAGCTGGAACCGCCTCGCGGTGAGCTTTCGCCAAACGCCTAGCGATTGAAGATCAAAAGATCGCAGCCTTCGGCAGCTCCTACAGGGAACGATCAAAATCCCATGTAGGAGCTGCCGAAGGCTGCGATCTTTTGATTGTGACGTTGCCCTAATTCGCCGGCCGCTGCGGTTTCACCGAGGTGCCAAAGGTATTGCCCATCCGCGTACTGGTCGCCGCCGGTGTCGCCAGTCCAACCTGATTCGGCGGCCGTTTATTCACCGGCACATTCAGCGCCTCTTGATTCTTCTCTGCCGCCGCAGCGCCTTCAGGGTTGTTGCCCATCTGCTGGCTCAAACAGTCGTAATTCGGCGCCTTGTAACCGCCGACCGTTACCTCGACACATCCCAACGGCTGCTCCGCATAAGCGCTCGACAGCGCCATCAACAACAGCCCGCCAAGGCTCAATCGCCACAGTGTGTTCATGCTCGCCTCCTGGCCGGCCCGACGGGGCCGCGCTTTGGCTTGAGTCTAGTGCAAGCCGTGCGCAATTCCCGTGATGGTTTTTTTGCACCGCCCGTCACACCAGATTCATAAACAGCCCTCAGGATGACGATTTCCAAGGATTCGTCAGCCGTGCAGCGAGGCAATTCCACGGACGGTTTTCAGCGTTCAACAAGGCTTGTGCGCCGGATGTGTCTGGGCTGGCTGCTTGGCTGTGCGGCGGGCCAGGCCATGGCCGACGCTGTGCCGGCGGACCTGCGGATGACGCTGCACATTCCGGCACAGGATCTGGCCCGCGCGCTGGATCAGTACAGCCACGCTACTGGCGTTGCGGTGCTGGTCGACAGCCAGTTGAGTCGCGGTCGTCGCTCGCTGGCGGTGGACGGTGAATTCACCGCCGCCGATGCCCTGCGTCGATTGCTCGGCGGCAGCGGTTTAATGGCGCGTTATGCCCGCGACGATGCATTTACGTTGCAAGTGGCGCAGGTCGAAGACGTGCCGGCGCCGCCGCAAAAACAGACGCCGGAAAGCGTCGCGGTCAACCGCAGTTACGCCACCGCCGTGCAAGCAGCGATCGAGCGCAACCTGTGCCGCTCGCCGCTGACCCGGCCGGGCAGTTATCGCGCGGTGTTGCAGGTCTGGGTCGGCCGCGATGGCTTGGTGCAGCACAACCGGTTGGTCACTTCGACCGGTGATGTACGGCGCGACAACGCGCTGGTGGAAAGTTTTCGCAATCTCAAAATCGACCGGCCGACGCCCAGCGCCTTGCGTCAGCCGGTCACGTTGCTGTTGTTACCGGAGTCGTCAGGGAAACGCATGGAATGCACGAAATGGGAAGGAGTTTCCGGGGGATGAAAGACACCGGACAAGGTTCGATGGTCCAACTGTTCCTGACGTCCTACGAGGACTTTCGGGTGCGCCTGCGCCGGCGTCTCGGCTCGGAGGATCTGGCCAACGACGTGCTGCACGAGACTTACCTGCGCGTCGACCGCATGGAGACGCCGCCGAACGTCCTGCGGCCGAATGCCTACCTCTATCGCATGGCCCTGAACATCGCCGCCGACCGCCGTCAGGCCGATGCGCGCCTGCTCACCGGCGAGGAAGTCGAGGAGCTACTGCAAATCGGCGACGAAGCCCTCGACCCGGCGCGAGTGGTCGGTGGGCAAAAGGAAATCCAGTCACTGCTCAACGCCCTCTACGAACTGCCCGCACGCCGTCGCCGAATCTTCATTGCTGCGCGTCTGGAAGAGGCGCCGCATCTGGAAATCTCGCAGCGCTTCGGCATTTCCACGCGCATGGTCGAGAAGGAAATCAAAGCCGCGTTGGGCTTCTGCGCGGCGAAACTGGAAAGAAAAGTGTTTCAGCGGTTCGGTCGCGGGGCCGGAAAACCGTCTTCTGAATAGTGCCCGATCAATTCGTTGAGAATCTGCGCGTTTGAACATCTTTCGACTGACACCTGCCGAGCCATCGGCGGCCGACAATCTGCACAGCGAAGCCCGCGACTGGCTGGTCCTGCTGACCTCCGGCCGCGCCACCGTGGCCGACGCCCGCGCCTTGCGCGAATGGTGCGCGCAGAGCGCCGAACATGCCCGCGCGTTCGAAGAGGCCAAGCGGTTGTGGCAACAACTGCAACCGGCCATGGAGCAAATGCAGGCGCCACGCGGGTTTGGTCGACGTGCTTTTCTCGGTGGGGCGATTGCCGCATCGGCGGCATTTTTGCTGGTGCGCGGGACCATTCCCGGTGGCTTCGAAGGGCTCGGCGCCGACTACATCACTGAAGTTGGCCAGCAGCGCCGTTTCGAACCGGCGCAAGGCGTGAGCCTGGAGCTGAACACCCAGACGCGGATCAATCAGCGCTCCATCGATAACGGCGTGCAGGGCTTTGAACTGGTCAGCGGCGAAGTCGAAGTGCAGACCGCGCGGTTGCCGCTGGCGATGCAGGCTGGAGGAGGGTGGTTGCGCGCCAGTCAGGCACGTTTCAACCTGCGCAACACCGATCAACAAGTCTGCGTGACCTGCCTCGATGGCGCGGTTGAAGTGGATGTTGAAGGTCGCAGCCTGCGCCTCGAACCGGGCCAGCAAGTGACCTACGACGCGCGGCAGGTTGGTAGCGTGCAAAGTGTCGACACGGCCGCCGTGATGAACTGGCGCCAACAAGTGCTGGTCTTCAACGGCGCGACCCTCAGCCAGATGATCGACGAAATCAACCGCTACCGCCCCGGCATGTTGCTGCTGCTCAACCGCGAACTCGGCCAACGCCGCGTCCAGGCCCGCTTCAGCCTCGACCAACTCGCCGGCGTCGCACTGCTGATTCGGGATGCCTATGGCATCAAATGCACCGAACTACCCGGCGGCGTAGTCGTCCTCAGCTAACCCACACCCACCAACACACCACCACCCCCTGTGGGAGCTGGCTCGCCAGCGATGACGTCCTCACAGCCAACCACCCCCCAACTGACTACCCCCAATCCCAATGTAGGAGCTGCCGAAGGCTGCGATCTTCTGATCTTCAAAATCAAAGTCAAAAGATCGCAGCCTTCGGCAGCTCCTACAGGAATGTCCGAGCAGAAGGGATATATGTCACTCCAACGGCCCAATCACCTGCCGATACTTCTCCACACCCTGCGCCGTCCCCCGACTCAACCGAATCTCCAACCCCAACGGATCCTCGCGCCGATTCCCGCTCAACTGGCGCCACCCCTTGTCCACCTCCCAAACCCGCACCTGCACATCACTGACATCACTCAAAACAGCCACCCCATTCCCAGGCGCCGGCAGCGGATACCGACTCCGCGCCTCAGCCACCGCCCGATACAACGTGTCGCCCTTGACCCACCAGCGCACCCGCTGCAACGCCCCCGGCTGATCCGCCGCCGTGCGAATAATGTCCAGCCGAAACCCCTTACTGTCGCTACTGCGCACAGTCAAAGCGGGCGGGGCGCTCGGCGGTTCATCATCCACCCCAACCTTCTTCGGCTCAGTCAGCTCAACCCCCGCCCGCATCTCCACATCCCGCTGCAACTGATTCAACGCCCGCAACAAACCGTCACTCTGCTCACTGCTCGCCTGCAAATGACTGTCCGCCCGCGTCACACTGTCCAGCCCCCGCCAGGCAATCAGACTCACCACCGCCATCAACAAAATCGCGACCATCACCTCAATCAACGTAAACCCTTGCTGGCGCTTCATTGCAGGCTGATCCTTCCGCTGCCATCACGCAGCACACTCAAGCGATTCAAGCCATCCGACAACGTCAATTGCAGCGGCGGATTGATCCACTCAGCGTTCAGCACAACCCTCTGTTTCGGCTCCACCCGCACCTCCATTTTCGGACTCTGCCAGGCACGCGGCCGCAACTGCGGATCCTGCGCGAAATGATCAAACCCCTTGCCACTGTCACTGCGCCGACTAAACCGAAACCCCTTGGCATCACTCACCCACACAATCGGCCGGCCATCGGCCCGAGCCTCCGCCTGCGCCACCTGCAGCAACTGCGCCACACGCTCGGCATCCTTGCGCAGCAACTGCAACGGATCCGGCTTGATACTCAAGCTGATCGCCGCACTGGCGATGCCGATGATCACCAGCACCACCATCAACTCGATCAGCGTAAAACCCTGTTGCCTGTTCATCGCTCGCGCGCTCCTTTGCGTCCTGCGCCATCGTGCACGGCCAACATGTAAGGCGTGTGAAATAAAACGGAGAGAATTACCGCGTACGCTGACAGCAGGGATAAAAAGGAGATTCAACCCATGACCTTCACCGCACGCGTTTCCCCACCCCAAATGGTCCAGGCCCTCGCACTGCTCGCCGCGCTGGTCGGCGTGGCGACATGGTCGTCGCTGCTACTGACCTCCGCCGAATCACATACCCCGGCAGGGGCCCCGCAGCTGCTGGCGGCGCGCAGTGATAGCCCGGCGTTGCAGTGGTTTTCAAATCAGACGGCGCCGATGGATATCAAGGTGAGCGGGGTGATGGCGGGGAGTCGGGGGGCGGTGGCGATACTGAGCCTGAACGATGGGCCGCCGAGGAGTTTTTTGCAGGGGGAGAAGGTGGGGCCTGGGGTGAAGTTGGTGGCGGTGGAGGGGGATGGGGTGGTGATTGAGCAGGGTGGGGAGAGGGTTCGGTTGGGGGTTGAGCGGTTGGCGGAGGGGGTAGTGTTGCCGAAGATGACACGGCAGTGAATTTGCGGACTTGTAGTATTTAATTTTTTGTTTGGATCGTGTGCCAGTTTGAGTGCCGCTGAAAAAAAGAATGGAAAGGTGATGAATGATTAAGTCTACTTTCGATCAAAAAAGGCCAATCGAGGCAGCCTACTCTAAGCAAAAACTCGCTATGAGGGATTGCATGATAGAATCTTGAGGTTGATGGGTATAACGATCCCCGGTTAGTTGTAGACAGGGGCGCAATACACTCGTAGCCTATAAAAGGCGCAAAGTGATTGTGCATCGGGCAATGCGTTAGGGTGTCTTTGTCACCGCTCTTTGTCGTCGCCTTGTTGCGACAAGGAGTGGAAAGTCAAATGATAAGTGGCTCTGAATGAGTCTTGGCCGCAGACTGTGCATACATTGGGGTTGAGGCTATTTAATAGTTGAGATTTGAGGCCGGGTATGGAAATTGCCAAATGCGTTCTAGATAACCAAATTTATACAGCGCTGGATTTTTCGAGATTGCCTCCAGGCGAACTATCTAATAAGAGAAAGCATTTGGTATGCATTGAGTGCCAAGCGCCTACTTTCTTTAGAAAAGCATCTCGTCACGGGCATGTCGCATGTTTTGGAGCGTTGGCACACATCGAGGGGTGTTCACACTCCTCGTTCGATACTCAAAACTTGATAGTTGAAAGTGATAATAAATATACAACGCTTCACCCGAATAGTTTTGTCGAGTTGTCTTCGATAGCCACACTCTGTTCTGACGGTGATGCCGCCATGGCTGTCTATAAGAAGTCGCTCAATACAACTAATTTTCACTCGCTCAATGATTTGAAATCTAGCCCTGATATTCGTCGAGAGCTCAGTGCGACGTTGAAAAGCCTGATTTTATCTGAAATATTCAAACTACACTCTCCAGAAGTTAATAGCAACATTGAGTCGAAGAATTCTGCTGACCATTTTTTTGTGAAGTTTGAAGAAGTTAGCGTTAATCAGAGCGAAGGTTTTGGTGGCTATTTCGGAATGTTGACCGATGCTCGTTTAAGCAGCGAAGGCGCGCTTTGGCTTAATTCTGGTGGCGATGGTGGCGTAAGCTGTGTCATTCAAACTGAAATGGTAGATGGTTTTTTTCGAAGGTATAAATTAGAAGACGAAGAAGATCTGGCTGGTGCTTATGTGACAATAATAGGATCACTTAAGATTTCACAAAACGGCAAAAAATACATAGCACTTGCTGATTTAGATTATATTGATTTAATTAGGCTCAGTCTCGATAAAGATATGGCTGATCAATTTTTCTTAACAAAAAAAGCAAAAATAGCATTTTTCTTGACACATAATAAAATGGGCGTATTTGATAGCGAGTTGGGTATAAAACGGAAACACTATATTGACAATGATGTGGCCAAGGAGTGGAGGGCTAGATTTGCAAAAGAATTTCACCCAGACAAGAATCAAGGTGATACGTCAATGGATTACAATCAGATATTATCGTCCATTAATAAGATGTACAACAGGATGGTGGGCAAAGCATGACACAAAACCTGCCGGCTGTTATCTATCATTCGCTTGGTGAGTTAACGCAACGTGTCGAACTTGAGCTTGTTATTCGAGAGACATTTAATGTTCTTAGTGGGAAGCATGTTTCAGCTATAGTTAATGCATTTTTTTTGAGTACTAAAATTTGCATAAACGGAATTCCTTATATTGCAATTGGTAGCCTTTCGGTGATATTGAGGACGGGGAACTCTGGAGCTGAGAGGCCCTTGGTATATCAAGGCGTTCGCGGGGTGGTGAGCGCGGCTGAAATTGTTGAAATTGACGGGGTCGAACATATCTCTGGCCCCACATTAAAGTCATTGATTGATATGAGGATGCTGCAAACAGATGGTCGGACTAAGGCATATCTTCAAGTTGCGATGCAATCCTATGACAGAATTCTGAATCTATCCCAAGTTCGGGATTTGAAAGAAATGTTTTTGGATGATATTCGAAATAATCGGCCTTTGCTAAAAACACAAAGAATTGGTGAGTTTAATATTTCTTGTTGTGAGTTTACCGGTACGCCATTTTTCAGTCGGCAGGATGTTGAGTTTGCACATATCGAGAGTGTGGTGACTAATCCTATGCTCGCGTTGGATGTTAATAATGGCGTTATTATTTTGAAGGCTATACATAAGGAACTCACTCGACTCGGAATTCATGGTTATGACGGTATGTACAAATATTGCCAGAATAAAAAATACTCCACATCATGGTCTGAATGAAGTATTGACCTTCAGCTGGATGGTCGAGTTTTACGGGGGGCGAAATACACCTGTTAAAAGTCGTAACTAATTTTTAATAGTGATTAGAAATAAGGGGGCGAATAGCTTTCGGGAGGGCATGACGGAAAAGGTTGCCGATACAGACCGGTGTTTAAAATACATCTTCAGTAACTCTCTCTAAGGCGACACATTCTTGCTTAAAAAGGAGCTATTTATTTTTTGGAAGTAAATGCTCGCTATTTGAATAGAGGGGTAGGGGTAAAGTTATTGGCGGTGGGAGTAGAGGTCGTCGAGGTCCTGATCTGTAGCATTCAAGTCAGCTATTCTGACCATTGTTTCTCGATCTGAGCTTTTCCATGTTACCAGTTTTATTTTCGGCGTTATAAATAATAACGCTTTTGATTGCATTGAGATTTCAGTCGCGACGGTGAGCTAGAGCATTGGCGGCTCGGAGATGCACTAACTCACTTCAGCATATCGCCTTGTATGGCTTCGTTTTGGCTGGAGTTAGATATTAGCGAACTTTTAACGGTGGAAAGGAATGATTCTTTTGACGCAATTGCTTTGTCCAGTAAGCCTTGCTCGTGTAGGGATACAAAAAGGGCGATGGAGTATGCCTGACAGTTCATCGATTTTTCTGGATTGAACTCAATATCCGTGAATGCAGAGTATGAAGTTATTTCATCAATAATTGACGAAGGCTGCTTCATCAAAGCATTTATATACAACCAATCGTAAAAGGCGGTGCGTGGCTCTAGCTCCCAGTCCATGTTGAAAAAACTGAATTTCGTTAGCCTGCCCGATGACTTAATTCTCTCATCAAGTTTTGCTTCACGAGAGGTCCTTCGAAACAGGTCTTTAAATGGACCACCATTCTCGAAAACTTTGCTGCCCTGAAACGCACACTCCACGCTCATCGTTAGATTGTGCTTGAGAGTGGTGAAGCTAAGATTGAACGCACTCAGAGCAACTCCTAGTTCGTCCTTGGATTTACTCGATACCTCTAAAATTCTACTCAACGATGGCATCGATTCCAGAGCCGCTTGCTGTAGGGAGTCGACTGACCGCTGCTTCTGAGCAACAGACATGCCTGGGAACCATTTGAAGTCTATGCTTTTCGTCTCTACAAGGGTCACTGCCCCAGGAGTCGGAATGAAGACAGGTCTAAATGCCATGTGTAACTACCTTACATAGGTGCGCGTAGCGAAAAAGCCCCCCCTAGCGCCTTCGACGAGCAACTGTCGGTTACCGCAGAGTCCCGCATTGTCGTTTCGTATCGCTTGAGTAGTAAACGCCACGCCCAAAATCAAATTCGGCTCAATCTGATCAAAGACTAACACCTCAGCTTGTGGATCAGTAGGATCGTATGCTCGCAGTCGTTGCTCTTGTCGTGAGTTTAAATCCTCTATCTCCTCGTACATCCCTTGAAGTGCTGCCAGTGTCCTGAGGGTGCCAAGTGGCTGCTGGGCCATCATTCCGGTGGCAGCATTGCGTTGGCAGAAAGCGCAGTCCTTAGTCCAAAGCACAGATGCATCAATACCGAGCACCACCCATTCCGTGTCGGGTAGCAGTTTGTACCTGTTGAACATAAGGTAGTTTGGAAAGGCGATGGAGAGGGACGTTCCATCTAGATGTCCATCCAGCCGAAGCTGATCATTGATTACCGGCGCTTGTACCAAGCCTCCCTGATCACTGACTGGCAACAGCCCGTGCCGCAAAATGGAGGCGAGGTTGTTAAGTCGAGTGAAGTGAACCAAGTACGGTATTTCGCGTTGAGCGCTGTAAGCTTGGATGTCAGTTCTCGGCATATTGGTACCTAAAGATTCGTATGAGATCCCTCAAGCCTAGTCGTTCAATACGGCGACAGTGGCCGTGCGCCATTACAATTTGTGACTAATCATGTCGCGATTCTTCTCTGCTGCTTATGGCACGCCTGTCAAATCCTAAAAATCATGCAGACGTCACCCGATGACGTAGATTAACGCCAGCGATGATTTTGACAACATCTGGACGCTACAGCCGATTCGTATTCAATAGGCAAGCAGGCAACCACGGAAAAGGTGAAAAATAGAATGCCAAACACAGGCTTGATCGTTGTAAAACCTGCCTGGCCAGAGACTGCTACCGTATTCCGTGCCCACAGGATCGCGTAATCATCACAACTCAGGTTCCTCCTTCCTTCAAGGAGCCTGACCGTTCGGCAGGAAACATCAGGCACGAGGCGCTTTATCAAGCGCACGACGTTAATGTGTATATCCATACAGCATTATTTTGGTTGAGCTGCTATTCCTGCGTCATAGCTGCCCTATCGAGAAGTTATTCATTATGATGGCCGTTGAATACGGCTCGCTCGGTCAGAAATGCACCAGTTAGGAATGCAAACGAGGGGCTAGGAAAGGATATGGCAGAGACACAGATTGAGTGGACGGACTCCACATGGAATCCAGTAGCTGGCTGCTCCATCATTAGTGCCGGGTGCAAAAATTGCTATGCCATGGAGATGGCGCGTCGACTCGAAGCCATGGGCACCCCTAAGTACGTGGGGCTGACCCGCAAAAAGAACAAGCGAATCGTCTGGAACGGCACCATAGTCGAAGACTACGACGCTTTGGCTATCCCTTACCGTTGGAGAAAACCGAGAAAGGTGTTTGTGAACTCCATGAGCGACCTTTTCCATGAGAAAGTCAGCGACGAGTTCATTGTCGCCGTCTGGAAGGTCATGCGAGAAACCCCGCATCACAACTACCAGATTTTGACCAAGCGGCCAGAACGGATGAAGCAGATCCTCAATGAAGTCATCATAGAGGTGCTACCCAATGTGTGGCTAGGCACCTCTGTTGAAGATCGTGATGCCGCCGGGCGCGTTCAGTTTCTGAAAGACACACCTGCCCAGATCAGATTCATCTCCTTTGAGCCATTGATTGGCCCCGTAGGCAGCATTGATCTCACGCAGATTGACTGGGCGATTGTCGGCGGTGAGAGCGGGAATAAAGCGCGGCCTGTGAAAGAAGGGTGGATTGATGAGATCTACACCCAGTGCCTAGAAAGCGGCACAGCGTTTTTCTTTAAACAGTGGGGGACATGGGGTAAAGATAATGTCCGCCGTTCGAAAAAAGCTAACGGTCGTGAATACCGTGGCAAAACCTGGGATGAGATGCCTGTAAAACTGGTGGGCATGGCCTAGTAGAAACACCGTAGCCTGACAAGGAATATCCATGGCTAAGAAGAAGTATGATTGGGAAGAAGGTGCGATTCTCGAAGAACACTCAAGGAAGAAGCATCAAATACTTCGCGATTATTTTTATCAGTACGTAATCACACGATGCAAGCACCCGCAGGTTAGAAAGTTTCGCCTGGCTGTGGTAGACGGCTTCAGTGGCGCTGGCCGATACAAATGTGGCACTGCCGGTTCACCCATCATCTTTGTGGAGGAACTGAGTAGAGCGTTAACTGACATAAACACCTACAGGGCAGTTAACAATTTGCCCCTCGTTGATATCGAGTGCAGCCTGTTCCTGAATGACGCTGAAAGGATGGCAATTGACATTCTTGAAGGAGTCCTGAATCCGATTATTCTTCACCATAGCATCTCGAACAGCCGGCTTAAAATCCAAGCCCGCTACTCGACAGAGTTGTTCGAACTCGCCTATCCAAGAATAAGAGCCCAAATCAAATCAGAGAAATATCCGAATATCATCTTTAATCTCGATCAGTGTGGGCACAGCCATGTTGACACTGCGACCTTGGTCGACATGATGAATCTGAATGAATCAGTGGAGGTTTTCTATACCTTCGTCATCTCTTCCCTGCTGGCCTTCCTGAAGCAGCATGATCCAAAAACGCTGTCGAGCCAATTGGCATACTTGCAGCTAAGCAGCCGGGACTTCGAGATCCTTGAAGAGAAGCAATCAAAGACAGCGTGGCTCGGCGTGGCGGAAAGCATTGTCTTCGAAAACTTCAAGAAATGTGCAAAATTTGTCAGTCCTTTTTCAATCAACAACCCTAGTGGTTGGCGATATTGGCTAATACACCTCGCCAATTCGTATCGTGCTCGCCAGGTTTATAATGACCGGCTCCATCAAAACAGCGAGACTCAAGCTCATTTCGGCAGATCTGGCCTTGGCATGCTTGCGCACGACCCTGGCGAAGGAAAGACGCTTTACCTCTTCAATGAGTCGGCTAGAGATCAGGCAAAAGACCAGCTCAGGGAGGACATTCCAAAATTCCTTCACGATTCGGCACCCGCCTTATCCGTTAGGAATTTTTTCGAAAGGATCTATAACAACACTCCAGCCCATAGCGATGACATCAATGCTGCACTACTAGGCAGCAACGAGATCGAGATTCAAACTGCTACCGGTGGAACAAGACGCAAAGCCAGCCAAATCCATACGACGGACATCATCGCTTTCAAAAAGCAACGAAGCTTCTTCTTCCCCAAATGAAGTGGTGTCGGCCATGGAGCGGCATGATGAGGCCGACCACCGTCCTCTTGTTTCAGTGATGCGCTTTCGACTCTCGAAGTGTATTCACTAAACCCAGAAACTCTCTTCCGTGTGCTAGCGGCTTCTGAATATCGCAAAACGTCCGGATGACGTCGAAATGTGCCAAAAAAATAGAGTTGTTCATTTGGCCTAGGTTGTCAGTTACGACTGGCAATTTGGGCAGTTTTGCTCTATCTGGTGGGATAACGGGACGGCTCTGTCGAAGGATACATGACGAAATGGGGCCTCGATAAACGCCAATGTTTAAAAAGACATCTCCAGACACTCTCTCAGGCTACACACCCTTGCGCCTTTGCCTACAGCTACGCCAGAATCCGCCGGCTTGTGGGCTTTGTACCTGGTCTATATCGTCTACGTGTCGCTGGCAACCCAGCGACCGGGTTTAGCGACCTGACCAGGTATAAGTACAACGACGCTCCAGTTTGTCGCAGACGTTTGCGACGACGATATGGTGGCTGTGCGTGGGAGACCTTCGGGTCTGCCGGGTCTTATACCTCTCGGTTCGCTAACCCGCGTACAGCTGCCACCCTTACTTGTTTAGCGACAGGTGTTGGTGGTTCCACCAGGTATAAATTTGGAGCTTCACCATGATCAAACCAACACCCAACCCGCCCGAAACCGCCTCGGTTTCCCCTTACGAATCCATCGATTCCAAAAAACTCCACGAAGCCGCCGACCGCGCGCTCGACCATTACCTCTGTCCACCCGGTTCCACGCCGCCCCCACGTAAAAACCGTGGGATGTACGCTGTGACGGCGGACAACAAAACCGAAGAACTGCTGGTCGACGCCAGTGCAACACTCGCTTCGGCTAAAACCATCGCCCAGAACGTCTCCAGCCTGTTGCCGGCATCGCAGCGCCATGCGTTGGCGGGGATTGCGCAGTTGATCATGCTTGGGGAGTTGGCGGTGAATCGGGCGTTGGATAATTTGCAGTTGCCGGAGTGATGCGGGTGTCGGGATCACCTGGTGATTGATCGGGTGTCCATTCTGGCGCTTTCGCGAGCAAGCTCGCTCCCACAGGGTTTTATGCTGATTGCAGATGTTGTGTGCGACGCTGAAACCTTTGGGAGAGGTTGATTATTACCGTGCCGTCTTCGTGTGGTTATTGAGGCGATTCAGGACATTCGTGGGTCCATCGCGTCACCGTCATCTCATTGAACTGCTCACCGATGGTATCAACGCGCAGGCAAGCGCCTTTCTTCGCGTAGTACAAGATGCAGCGCGAGCTATCAAACGAGCAGCTATCCAGTTCGAAGAACTGGCGTGCAGCCAGCTCCTTCTCCATGCCACTGTATTCATAGCCGTCGTTGGTATGCATGCGCGTCGGCTTCCATCCTTGTTTGACTAGCTTGGACTTGGCCGCAGCCAAACGCTCACCGGCGACGATGCCTGTTGGCCCGCGATTGTCGTTTGGCGCCTGTGAGTCATCGGCAAACGCTGCGCTTATACCCGTACAATAAAGTGCGAAAAATACTAGTACATGAAAGGGGACTGATTTATTTTTCTGACGATTAGTCAGTCCCCTTAAGTCAGGAATACCTGCTTCTGTCACATGTCCACTTGTTTCTGGCCGATCGATTTCTGCTACAGGCAGTAACTGGTTGCAGATGTTATATATAGACTTCGGGGTTGTGCAAATGGATGGACATTGTTTTTAACAGTGTGCATTATGCTTTGTCTGTCAAAAAGGATTCAATAAACTTATCTGCGGACTCTTGGAATCTGATGTTTTTAGCTAAATAAGTTTCTGCGGTTTGTTTGTTTAGATTGATGTAATCCAAAGCTTTGGATCGTATCTGCGGCACGCTAGAATATTTTGCCGCTTCGAGCGCAGCCGAGGACCATGCACCATAATCCGCAGCTTTTGATATGGCTACTATCAACTGGAAGCATTCTTCATCAGATAACAGCTTGGACAGGCTACTATCAATGGAGTCAACAACGTTTGCAAAAGTGTTTGCTGTACTGAAACTTGATGAGCCTGCATCTGATAGTAGTTCTGGGAAATAAATTGGCGAAAGAGCGGCTTTGTTTCTCGCTACGAGGTTTATCGTATTTTGAGAGTAGGGGCGTTTGTTAATTAGTTTTTCTAGCTCAACCTTAAAGTATTTTAATAATTCTCCGTCAGCTAATTCAGTTGCAACGGAAGACAGCGCGTTGGCCGGGTGGATGAGCTTTGTTTCGCTAGAACTTGATGTAAGTGCTTCAATGCTTTTTGAAATGGCTGATCGTATACGTCCTACACAGGCAGTCGATAAACCTAAGAATAGTTTTCCGTCAGCGGACAGTAGTTGAATAATTAAATCGCTATATGCAGAGTCATCAGCTTTTGCCTCCAAAATTTTTGCTTGTATCGCCTTGGTAGCGATAATGTTGGATCCTTTTGCTAAGCCAAGCAGAAAGCGCACAGCATTAGCTGAAATATTTATATCGGCAGACAGTACTGAGGTTGTTAGCTTTGCAACTAATTGTGGAAGGGCCTCTGCGTGAAGATTGAGTGTTTCTTCATTTACAATGTTTTGTATTTCGGTAATATCAAGACTTGGAAAGAAAATGGCGTTGCCAAGGCGATTAATTAATTCGTCCACGAGTTGTGTTGTAGATAATATTGGGCGTGAAAGGAATCTGCTAATAGTTTCGAAGAATATAAAGCGAGCTTCTTCGGCGGATGGTTTATGGCCTGATGGGTGCGCCGATTTGTTGCGTAGAATTCGTAATGTTGTTAAAAAAGCGCCGTCGAGTCCAGAAATCAATGATTTTGAGGTTAGTTGATCGATTAAAAAATTTTCATATACGTCTTGGTCATTTTTTTTCTTAAATGCTTCATCGTATACCGTTTTGGCTGCAGCGTTTACTCTTGATAGTTCGTTTAGTTTGCCGAGAAGGTCGTCGAATAGTGCAATGTAACTTAGGACAATAGATCCTCGATAAGCTCCTGCCATATAACAACTCATCGACTCTCGCATGTAGTCGCGAATGTCAGTCTGGGAAATAGTTGATAATAATTCTTCCATGTCGGTCAGGTGAGCCATGTAAAATCCTAAGTTGTTCGTTGGCACTCTGGTGTTTGCTTTGTGTTAAATGGTGGGCCAATATTGTTTAAGCGTAATGATAAAGCCCACTCATGTCTGAGCGATTAAATAAAGTCATCATCAAAAATGCTTAGCAGATCATCTAGTGCCTTGTCAACGCCGAGCGCCACGCGGCGTGCGTTTGCATAGAGGCTTTCCATAAACTTATATGCACCCTCAAATTCATCCTTCAGTTTTACGTCTGAAACGCTTTCTATTACTATTCCTTCATTGTTTATGATTGTGAGCCAGTAGTCGTTTCCAAACTCTAATTCGTCGTAAGATAATCTAATTGAGTAATTTGGGAAGGATGCCTGAAAAACGTTCTCCGTCTCAGTTATTTCCCAGTCGATTTTTCCACTTTTAGTTTGTCGGTCGACACCTTTGATTATGCGAACTATTTTTGAATCGGTCATTTCAGTTACCTCTCCCAATCTCATTCTTGATTCGCACCAATAGTGTTTGAATCACATCGTAGTGCTTTGACATTTGGCCATTCAATTTGGCGTGTTCTATAGGCTTGGAGTCGCGTATGGACGTTTCTATGAGCGTTTCCATGGAAGAAAATTTGGCTATTGCACTTTGAATTCCAACTTGATCTTCTGCTGTAAGTAAAGGGTTTGACGTTCTAATGGACACTAAAAATTTTTTTAGATTCGCGTACCGATCTGGCAAGAAAGTCAAACTGTCGGAGCGGTGCATTCTTTTGATTTCTTCCATAACAGCGAGTGCTGTGGCGAAGTCAGCTACCGTCTCGC
The DNA here is from genome assembly GCF_000282515.1 of Pseudomonas sp. GM80. Lineage (GTDB taxonomy): Bacteria > Pseudomonadota > Gammaproteobacteria > Pseudomonadales > Pseudomonadaceae > Aquipseudomonas. Next base: position 10,341 of record NZ_AKJD01000251.1, on the reverse strand, counting down.
CTCTACGCATATCATCCCTCATGCTCTCAACCGCAGCTGTTGCTTGCTCGGAAGCTGCCTTGGAGTTAAGGGCGGTTTTGATGGTGAAGAAAAAACCAATCAGCGAAATGAGCAATCCAATCAAGCCTGCGTAGTCGCCGATGCGATACTGCTCTAAGAACTTATTGAACTCCGTTAGCACATGGCATCCCTCTTGTATATTTAAGCGCCCTGAAAAATTGGCTGCAGCCAAGCCATCATGATGGCACCAGTGCGGAGATCTGCCTAGGAGCTGGGTGGATTATCGACTACTACCGATACCGCTTGGGAATCGGTACAGATCTGAAAACCCAGGATGACCCTCTGAGGTGGTGGAAAATTGAGCTGTTCATTTGGCCGATGTTGGCTGTTAGGACTGGCAATCTCGGCCACTTCCTTTGCGTGTTGGGATAAAAGGGACGGATTTTTTGTGAGATACGTAACGGAATTCGGCCTCGATAAACACCAAGGTTTAAAAAGACATCTCCAAACACTCTCCCAGGCTACACATCCTTGCGCCTTTGCCTACAGCTACGCCAGAATCCGCCGGCTTGTGCGCTTTCGGGGTGGGTTCTATTGTGGTCCGGTCGCTGACGAATCAGCGATCGGGTTTGGTAGCCCGGCTTAGACTTGGCGCATAGCGTCACCCGATACAGGCCTTTTGGGGGCTGTGTATTTATGGTGGCCATGCGCAGGGCGTCTTCGGGCGCGCCGGTTCTCCAAGTCACCGGTCTACCAACCTTCGTATGGCCACCACCCCTTCGTTTGGTAGCGAAAGATGATGGCTCCTTTTCTACGACTTGGAGATTCACTCATGATCAAACCAACACCCAACCCTCCCGAAACCGCCTCGGTTTCCCCCTACGAATCCATCGATTCCAAAAAACTCCACGAAGCCGCCGACCGCGCGCTCGATCATTACCTGTGTCCGCCCGGTTCCACGCCGCCGCCACGTAAAAACCGTGGGATGTACGCCGTGACGGCGGACAACAAAACCGAAGAACTGCTGGTCGATGCCAGTGCAACACTCGCTTCGGCCAAAACCATCGCCCAGAACGTCTCCAGCCTGTTGCCGGCATCGCAGCGCCATGCGCTGGCGGGGATTGCGCAGTTGATCATGCTCGGGGAGTTGGCGGTGAATCGGGCGCTGGATAATTTGCAATTGCCGGAGTGATGCGGGTGCCGGGATCACCTGGTGATTGATCGGGTGTTCATTCTGGCGCCTTCGCGAGCAGGCTCGCTCCCACAGGGTTTTATGCTGATTGCAGATGTTGTGTACGACGCTGATACCTGTGGGAGCAAACATTGGCTACGGATCTATTTCTGCCCCACCCAGTACCGCCATAAACTATTGATGATTTGAGCGCGGCGTCTGCAAGTCAGAAAACCGGATTTTCCCTACAACGAACACCGATCCATCCTGCATTCAAATCTGAGTCCGTTCGCCAAAGTCCTGCGTTTTCAGAACGGGACACGGACGTGACCAGACTCATCCCACAAAGCGAGTTCCATGGTCAGCGAGAGCAGATCCTCGATTCCTACCAATCCATGGAACACTTCCGACAGGCATTGAATCGCCCGGACGATTTGCCCGGATTCGACGATTTGTTAAACGCCATGGGCCTGCATCGTTCCAACTACATGCAAGGCGCGAATGAGCAAAAACTCATCGATGCTGTACGTAACGGTGATTGGGCAATGGGAAAACTTGTGTGTGCTTGTGGTCGGTGCGGCAGGGTCCGTGGAGACAGGAACAAAGATGACAGAGCTAGGAGAGTTAGTGGGACAAGAAATTCATGAGTATTCCGAGTAATGGAAATCACCAGCACAGTATTTGCTTGGGCATGTGGGGCGCAGATCATGATGGGCGTGATCAACTGCGCAATGATTTTCTACGCCGTTTACACAAAACTCGATGCTCTGGAAAAACACTTTGATGAATGGCTGTACCTATCCATGGACTGTGTTTCATCAGGGGGAAGTTTTTACTCGAGAACTCAGCGGATGGCCGCTGTCAGCCGGCTGATTACATCCAAGAGCGTCCAGCGGCAGGAACCCTTGCTGATCGACGCCGTTCAACGCCTTCCCAGAGGACTCAGGTTCTGGGCGACGAGTCCATTTCATGTCGGCTATTTCGTGTGCGGCGGGACGTCACTGCTTTGGCTTTATGGGAAATACAGAGGTTTTCTGTAATGGGGCAAAAAGACAATCAGTCCTTCGGTGAGGTCGTTTACGAAGACTCTCCTTTCATGCCAAAACCCAACTACTTCCACCCCCGGCGCCACAAGAATGAAAAAGCTTTTGATCGCAGCAATCCTCGCCGTAGTGACCATGCTCTACGTCGGCTATTACGAAGCCCTTGAGGATGGTGACATTGAGACGATTGTCTTCATCAAGAAGCACCCCACGTTTCAGATGAAGTTCCACAACATCCACGCCAATGATGGAGAGATCAGGAAGGTAGAGCGCCTGACAGCAGAGGAGCGGGGATGGATTATCGACTACTGCAGATATCGCTTGGGAATAGATACAGACCTGAAAACCCAGGATGACGTTGAGATGTGCCGCAAAAAATAGAGCTGCTCATGTGGCCGAGGTTGTCAGTAACTACTGGCCGTTTCGGCCATTTTCTTACGTCTGTTGGGATAAGAGGACGGATCTGTTGCGGGTACGTGACGGAATGAGGTCTCGTTAAACGCGAACGTTTAAAAACATCTCCAGACACTCTCGCAGGCTACACATCCTTGCGCCTTTGCCTACAGCTACGCCAGAATCCGCCGGCTTGTGCGCCTTGGGGGCGGGTTCTATTGTGGTCCGGTCGCTGACGAATCAGCGATCGGGTTTAGCGACTCGGCTCAAGTTGAAGGTGCATCAGCGTTCCAGGCTTCGTTGCGGATCTGTATGTCTGCAATTTCGTTATGGTGGCTGTATGCGGGAGACCTTTCGAGGTCTACCGGGTGCCTTTGACCGGTTCGCTAACCTGCGTACAGCCGCCACCCTTTCTGTTTAGCGACAGGAATTGGCAGCTTCACTTCAAAGGAGCTCCACCATGATCAAACCAACACTCAACCCGCCTGAAACCGCCTCAGTTTCCCCTTACGAATCCATCGATTCCAAAAAACTCCACGAAGCCGCCGACCGCGCGCTCGATCATTACCTCTGTCCACCCGGTTCCACGCCGCCGCCACGCAAAAACCGTGGGATGTACGCCGTCACTGCCGACAACAAAAACGAAGAACTGCTGACGGATGCCAGCGAAACGCTCGCTTCGGCCAAAACTATTGCGCAGAACGTCGCCAGTCTGTTGCCGGCGTCGCAGCGTCGGGCGTTGTTGGGGATCGCGCAGTTGATCATGCTCGGGGAGTTGGCGGTGAATCGGGCGCTGGATAATTTGCAGTTGCCGGAGTGATGCGGGTGTCCGGTACATCTGGTGATTGATTGGGTGTCCGTTCTGGCGCCTTCGCGAGCAGGCTCACTCCTACAGGGTTTTGTGTTGGTCATTGATGTTGTGTCTGGCGCTGAAAACTTTGGGAACTGGGTCTGAGATATTTGTTTGGGAGCTGTTGGAGGCTCGGGCCGTGATCGGATGATCTTTTGATTTTGATTTGGAAAAACAAGATCAAAAGATCGCAGCCTTCGGCAGCTCCTACATGGGGGAAAGAGGCGGATTTATTTTTGAAGAATAGAGAAGGGGCACCGTATCAAGATGTGCCTAGTCGCTCGATTCAACGGCTTTACCGTTAGCCCGGACATAATAATTATCGAATTCACCGCTTTCGACGAACACGAAGCCATGGCGAGTGTAAAAGCGATTTGAAGCGCTTTCCTTGAGAGCACCCACCTTGATGGGGCGCCCGATCTCATCGGCCTCTCTGAAAATCCGAGTAAGCACTTCAGAGCCGATTCCTGCTCCTTGAGCACTGGGTATCACATACAAGTGGTCAAGCAGCAGCTCGCTCTGCTGGTCTTTGATTACGACAAAACCGACCAGATCACCTGAGACTTCTATGCGGCGTGTGCTGTTAGCGTCGAACCCAGCAATAAATCGTTCGCGCGCACGATCCGGGTTAAATCGTCCAAGCCGTTCAAGGCTCTCGCGCATGGCCTCAATCCTGATGGCTACCAGATCTTCCAGGTCGTTATTGGACGCTGCGCATAAAACGACAGCGGAGTTTTGATCAGCGGAGGCTGGCATAACAGGCACCCTAAACATGGCCGGTCGGTGATTATAGAGAACAGAATCCGCATAACCACTACTGCCTCGGTTCAGGGGAGGCGATGGCTCCTTGTCAGCTTCAGGGGGATGTGTTCGCCGGACGCTTACGTCTGTTGAGGCAAGGGGACGGATCGGTGGTGGGGGCCGAGACGCAATGAAGATTCCGATAGATATGCGGGGGGCGGGATTACCGGGTGATTGAGCGGTGTTGGTTCTGGCGCTTTCGCGAGCAGGCTCACTCCTACAGGGGGGTTGGGTGGGGCACGGATATTTTGTTCGGCTGAGGCGGGGGGCGACCATCTCCCTCATGGGTGATGGTCGACGTATTGTGCGAATTAGAAATTCGGGGTGTAGGAGAAACCTTGCGATGCTTCGGTATCGGAGAACGGTATTACCGGCGATTTCTTGTTGAACAGGCTGTTGACGACGGAGCCTGGGAACATTTCGATGGAGTTGTTGAACAGTTCGACGTTGCGGTTGTAGATGGTGATGGCCGCGCCGACGTTTTCTTGCTGTTCGGTAATCTCACGCATCATGTTGTTCGCCGATTCGGATGCTTTCAGGTCAGGGTAAGCCTCGAAGGTGACGCGCAAGCCGCCCATCAGCTCCCGTGAGGCGGTTTCTACTGTCGCGAGGGCATTGCCGTCCGCTCCAGCAGGCAGGCTGTGGATCGCGCTGCGCAGGCCGGCTATTTTTTCGAGGAGGCTGGACTCGAAGACCATGAAGTCTGCGAGCACTTTTTGCAGTTGGTCGAGCACTTTTGTCTTCTGGCGTTCGTACACGAGGACGTCCGACCAGGCACGCTGGACGCGGTTGTGACCGCCAACAATGCCGTTGTAGATGACGACGCCCGCTACGATGATGACTACAGCGATAACAATGGCGAGGGTGAGTGTAGTGTCCATGTCTTACTTCTCTTGGCGGCTTGTTAGGGGAGAGGCGGCAAAGTTGTCATCGTGCAGTTCACCGAGTGCATGGCTCCATTGGAGTGCAGACACCAGGCCCGGCAGTTCGACACCCGCAGCAATTTCTGCGTAAAACTCGTTGGGTGAAGACAGCGAATATTGAGTAGCGAACGTGAGCAGGTCGCTGTTGGCGAAGCTGAGGCAGAGTTTTCCACTGTCGGCGAACTCCAGGTTCGGAACCTTGAGTACGTTGAATACCTTCAACAAGTGCAGCACCGTCGAAGGTTTGATGAACTTCGCACAGGTCATCTCGCTGCGCCCGGTCAAACGGAACGCTTTATTAAAATCCGGAGACGCCGTGTCCATGCGGCTCGGATAGTCGTTTTGTGATTGCCCGTCAGTTCTGACCGATACGCCGGTGACCCACGGAAAGTCGATGACCAGACTGTAGCGGTCGTAGTGGTCATACACCACTCGAGTCTCTGTTTTAGTGCCTCCCTTGCCGTCGTTAACGGTGGTTTTTACCTTTCGTTTGTCGACGTAGTGCAGGCGGTGGTACTCGTAAGCGAGGTTGTGCAGCGGGCCGTTAAATACACCCTGCATCGACTGCAGCAATTCGCGGCTGTAGTTGCCCCGCCGGTAATCAGCAAATTGCGCATCCAACTTGCTGAGGGTATAGCGCGGGTCTTCTGCCAGGCAGGTCAATCCGTTGTGGAAGTAGGATGACAGGCGAGCGATTCTGTTACTGAGTGAAGGCAAACGATCAGCTTTGGTCTTCATCCATGCCAGACTTCCACCGGTAGAAACGATGCCGAGCACACCAAGGATTACGGGGAACAAGTCGGGGTCAATTTGCAGACGGTAAAAAAAAGAGGCGACGGTGTAGGTGTTCGCATACTTGGGAAAGGCCACAGCGCTCGCGATCAATAGCAGGCCCGCGCCGAAAAACCACCATGCGCGTGTGAAACTGAATTTGAGCGGGCCGTTGTACGAGACGAACTCTTGGATCGTCTTTAATAGGTCGGTATTGGATTGAGCCGTGGCAAGACTGGCTTCGCTGTCAGCCAGTAACTTGTTTAATTTCGCGTTCTGCGATGTGTTGGCCATGTCAGGTATCCATTGATTCAGGGATGCCTGATGCGCGAGCAACGGCCTGGATTGAGGATTTGGCTTTGTTCATAAACTGTCAGAAATGTTGAAAAGGAGTGGACGATACCATTGTTGTGCCATCACTGCTTCTGGCGGATAGCAGGCATTGGCAATGGTCGAGCATTGCGACAGGCAATCCCCTGTTAAAGCGAAGCACACGCGCTGTTTCCGCTGCCCAAGATATTCATGTAGGAGCTGCCGAAGGCTGCGATCTTTTGATTTTGCCTTTTAAAAGCCAGATCAAAAGATCGCAGCCTTCGGCAGCTCCTACAGGGGGTGGGTGAGTAGGGTTTCGAGTTTTGCCAGGGGCGGGGCGTCTTGGTTGCGGTCGAATACCTGGATGCCGATTTTTAGCAATCGACCATGTTCTGCCGACGCGATCACTTGTTCACAGCGCAGCAACAACCGCCCCTGATCGCAATCCTGCGCTTTCATGCCCATTGGCAACTTGCCTTCCAGGCGCAGCTCGGCCATGCGGCTTTGCGCCGCCAGCATCGCAACCGAGCGATCCCGCAAAATCCCGCTGCTCTGCGTCATCAACCCCGCCACGCGCACAGCCGCCGACATCGCCACGGCAATAATCGCCAGCGCCACCAGCACTTCAATCAGGGTGAAACCTGCTTCTCGCGAACGCGCACGCATAAGTGGCCCAAAGCCAAAACACAGCCCTCGACGCTAACCCGCGTGCTTGACGGCTTGACGACGAAAACACCCGAGGATTTTCAACATCACTGACATATCTTCTTGCAACACTGCGCGTCGAATCGAATCAAGCCAGGGATTGTCGAGATGGATATCGCACCTTTCAAATCGCGTCAGCAACCGTTGCGCACGCCGCGTGGGCAGCAGGGTTTTACCCTGATCGAGATCATGGTGGTCGTGGTGATTCTGGGGATTTTGGCAGCGATGGTGGTGCCCAAGGTGCTCGACCGGCCGGATCAGGCGCGGGCGACGGCGGCGAAGCAGGACATTGGTGGGTTGATGCAGGCGTTGAAGTTGTATCGCCTCGATCACGGCACTTACCCGAGCATGAATCAGGGGCTGAAGGTGTTGGTGGAGCGGCCGGCGGATGCGAAGAACAGCAATTGGCGCTCGTACCTGGAGCGTTTGCCGAATGATCCGTGGGGGCGTCCTTATCAGTACCTCAACCCCGGCGCCAATGGCGAGATCGACATCTTTTCCCTCGGTGCAGACGGTCAGCCTGACGGCGACGGCGTGAATGCCGATATCGGTTCCTGGCAGTTGTAAGGCCGGCCATGAACAGCCGCTCGCCTGAGGGGGCGAAGCAACAGGGTATGGCGATTATCAGCGCGTTGTTGATTGCGGCCGTGGTGGCGGTGATTGCGGCGGGCATGTTGACGCGCCAGAGCGTGTCGACCCGTGCGCTGGAGGCGGATCAGCAGCGTGTGCAGGGGCGTTGGCTGGTGCAGGGCGGGTTGGAGATCAGCCGACAATTGCTCTGGGACGACCGTCAGCGCGATCCGTTGACCCGGCTCGATCAGCCGTGGGCGCAGCGTCTCTCCGCGCAAGGTTTTGAGGGGCGGCTGGAGGATGAGCAGGGCAAATTCAACCTGCGCAATCTGGTGGCCAACGAGCGGGTTGATGAGGCGCAGGTCGCGGCGTTTCAGCGCTTGTGCGAGTTGATCGGGGTCAGTGCCGGGTTGAGTCAGCGCATCAGTCAGCGGGTGATTGCTTCGTACCCGCGACTGCTGAATGTGCAGATGGCCGAGGCGCCGAAAAGTGGTTTCGACAGCGGTCGCGCGACGTCGCCCAACGCTTCACACAAACCGCAGAATCCGACAATGCCGATGCTGCGCAGCCTTGATGATTTGCGCAGCCTGGACGGCGTGAATGAGGCGGTGATGGGCAAACTGGCGCCGTACCTGACGGTGATTCCGGCGACGACCTGGCTCAATGGCAACACCGCCACCGCGCCGGTCTTGGCTGCGTATGTGCCGGGGTTGTCGCTGGAGCGTGCCAATGCGCTGATCGCCGAGCGCGATGCCGGGCGCTGGTTTATCAACCGTGGCGATTTCGTTAACCGCTTGCGCATGCCGCAACTGGAGCTGACCAGCGTCAAGGTCGGCATCACCAGTGACTGGTTTCGACTGCGCGGCGAGGCGCGACGCGATCAGCGGCGGGTCAGTCTTGAGGCGTTGTTGCATCGCAGCGAGGACCGCTTGCCGCAAGTGATCTGGTCGCGGGTGGGCGTATGAGCCAGTTGAAGGTGGCGTTGCCGCCCCTGGCGGAACTGGATCTGCACAGTCAATTGCACTGCGCCTGGCTGGATCGTCAAGGGCAGGTCACGCGGGAAGAACGCCATAGTTTGAGCCAGTTGAGTCAGCAGTCGAAACTGCCACCGCTGGTGTGCTTTCTGCACCCGGCTGACAGCCTGTTGGCGAGTCTCGATTTGCCGCCGTTGCCTGCCAACAAGATTGTCGCGGCGGTGCAGTGTGCGGCGCAGGCGTTAATGCTTGGCGACAGCAGCGAGATGCACATTGCGCACAGCTCGCGGGACGAGGCCGGGCAGGTGCAGATCGCCTGGGCGCCTCGGCAACAGTTGTTGGGGTTTGGTCAGTTGCTGAAAAGTGCTGGGCTGAACCTGCGCGGTCTCTACCCGGCGCCGTACTGTTTGCCGGTGCTGCCGGGCACCGTTGCTTGCGTGCAGGACGGGCATTTACTGCTGCGTGACAGTGTGCAAGCGGCGCGGGTGCAGCCGTTGTTTGATGACGGCCTCGACGGTGTTGTTTGGGAACCGGGTGCGACTCTTCACTGGATCGGCGATCAACCGCCGCCGGCTGCCGAATTGCCGATGAGTGATGCGCAGCGCTGGACTGGGCCGTTGCCCGGTTGGGGGCTGCACGGCGCGGTGCAAACGCAGAACACCGAGCATCGCGGTTGGGGCCGAGCCATTGGGTTTTCGGCTTTGGCCGTGGCGGTGTGGGTGATCGGTTTGAACCTGTATGCCGCTCGCGAGGCCGGGCAGGGCCAGCAGTTGAAAGCTCAGATGAACCTGCGGGTAAAGCAGGCCTTCCCTGAGTTGCCGGTGATCCTCAACCCGTTGCAACAAGCGCGACAGCAACTGGCGGCGCGGCAGAAGGGCGCGGCGGATGATCCGGCGCAGACTTTTAATCGGCTGGTGTTGCAGGCGGGCAGCGGCATGCCGTCGATGGCCGGCAGTGTCGAGCGGCTGGCGTTTGTCGACGGCACCTTGCAACTGAGTTTGCTCACCGACGCTCGTCGTGGCGGCAATGATCAGGATTGGCAAAGCACTTTGGCCCAGGCCGGTATCAGCGTGACGGCAGATGACGAGGGCTGGACTTTGCGTCCGGCCACTGAAGCCACCCCAAGCGAGAGCGATGACAGCGGCGGAGCAGAAGAAGATGAATAAGGCCTCGCTCGCGCTCTACCGCGCCAAGTGGCAACGCTTTAACGCTCAGGTGCAGGCCCGTTGGCAGCCGTTGGCGTTGCGCGAAAAACGCATGGTCGCCGGCATGGCCGTTGCGCTGATCGGCTTGCTGCTGTGGGTCGCGCTGATCCAGCCGCCGCTGAAGAAAATCACTTATTGGCAAGCGGAGACGCCAAAGCTGCGTGCGCAGACCGAAGCGCTGGAAGTGCTGCTGCGTGAAGTCAGCGTGCGCCCGGACGGGCAAAACGTGGCGCAGTCGCTGGAGCAGACTCTGCAAGCCAGCGGCCTGGCCGGGCACTATCAATTGCATGCCGGGGAGGCCGGTGCCTGGCAGTTGACCTTCGACGCGGCGCCGGCCGACGCCGTGCTCGACTGGCTGTTGAGCAACCCGGCACAACTTTCTCTGCAAGTGGTCGAGGCCCGTTTGCAACGCGCAGACAACCCCTCGACCGAAGTCACTGCCGGCACTTTGTCAGGCACCGTTCGCATGGATCAGGCGCTGGGCGCTAAGGAAGCTTCATGAAGGGGTCAGGATCCAAACCGGCACGTCTGGCGTTGCCGATGCTGCTGATGGCGTTGAGCGCGTGCAGCAACACCACCACGCCGCAGAACCAGCCGCCATTGCTGGTCGACAGTGAACTCGG
>NZ_AKJD01000250.1 GCF_000282515.1 Pseudomonas sp. GM80 | reverse complement strand
GCAGCTCCTACAGGGATCGTATTCCAATGTAGGAGCTGCCGCAGGCTGCGATCTTTTGCTTTATCGGGTCACTACATCCTGCTCCAGCATCAATTCCTTCTTCCCGGCATCCAGCCGTACCAGCGCGCCCATCGGCAGCGTCAGGTTCGGGTCGCAATGCCCACTACGCCACCCCGACAACACCGGTATCCGCAAAGGCTCGAACGTCTGCTTGAGCAAACGATTCAGCGCCTCGACATCTACCCCGGCAATGTCCCCGACCAACACCCCGCGCAACTTGGCCAACTTGCCGGCCAGACGCATCTGGGTCAGTAACCGGTCGATCCGATACAGCGGTTCGTTGATGTCTTCGATCAGTAGAATTACCCCTTCGACATCGATTTCGTAAGGCGTGCCTAGTGTTGAAGCGATCATTGCCAGATTGCCGCCAAGCAAACGCCCGTGTGCAACGCCGGGCTCAACGGTGGTCAACGGATACGCCACCGGATGGCTCAGCACACTCCCCGCTTTCACCTGACCACGCAGCATGGCGAAGAACGACGTCACGGTCGGCGGTTCCTTGTCACCCAACAGGTCGGCGTTGAGCAGTGGCCCGTGGAAGGTTACAAACCCGGCGTAACGGCTGATCGCCAGGTGCAGCGCGGTGATATCGCTGTAACCGACGAAAGGCTTGGCGTGGCGGCCGAGCAGGTCGTAGTCGATGCGATCCAGCAGGCGCGGCGTACCGTAGCCGCCGCGCAGGCAGATGATCGCGTCGACTTCAGGGTCGGCAAACGCAGCGTGCAGGTCATTGAGGCGTACGTCATCGCTGCCGGCCAGATAACCATCTTTCTCGTAGACACCGGGGAACACCTTCAGCGCATAACCGCGAGCGCGCATCCATTGCACGGCCTTGTCGGTATCCAGCGCGCCGGGGCCGGCCGGCGCGATCACGCCGATCACGCCCTCTGACGGCAGCGCCGGCACGGGTTTATGCGGGAAAAGGCTGTGGGTCGGTCGAACGGTCATCCATGGGGCTCCCAGTGTGAAGTCATGCGCACACAGTAGTCAGGAAAGCAGGCAAAAAAAAGCCCGCCGGACTTAAAGCCACGGCGGGCATTTTATTCAGCGCTGAATCAGGCCCCCATCAACTCAGCCTTGACCAGCTTCGCTTGCTCGTCAGCGTGGTACGAAGAACGCACCAGCGGGCCCGAGGCAACGTTTTTGAAGCCCATCTTGTAACCTTCCTCGGCGAACCAGGCGAAGGTGTCCGGGTGCACGAAACGCTGCACCGGCAAGTGGCTGCGCGACGGTTGCAGGTACTGACCGAGGGTCAGCATGTCGATGTCGTGTTCGCGCATGCGCTTCATGACTTCGATGACTTCCTCGTCGGTCTCGCCCAGACCCAGCATCAGGCCGGATTTGGTCGGAATGTGCGGCATCATCTGCTTGAAGCGTTGCAGCAGAGTCAGCGACCACTGGTAATCCGAACCCGGACGCGCAGCCTTGTACAGGCGCGGCACGGTTTCCAGGTTGTGGTTGAACACATCCGGCGGCTCGGCGGCGGTGATTTCCAGCGCGACGTCCATGCGGCCACGGTAGTCCGGGACCAGGGTCTCGAGCTGCACGTTCGGCGACAGTTTGCGGATTTCGCGGATGCAGTCGGCAAAGTGCTGGGCACCGCCGTCGCGCAGGTCGTCGCGGTCAACCGAAGTAATCACCACGTACTTGAGCTTGAGGTCGGCGATGGCGATGGCCAGGCTTTCCGGCTCGTTGACGTCCAGTGGCTTCGGACGCCCGTGGCCAACGTCGCAGAACGGGCAGCGACGGGTGCAGATGTCGCCCATGATCATGAAGGTCGCGGTGCCGCCGGAGAAGCACTCACCCAGATTCGGGCAGGACGCTTCTTCGCAGACGCTGTGCAGCTTGTGTTTACGCAGCAGGCTCTTGATACGGTCGACTTCCGGCGAAACCGGGATGCGCACACGAATCCAGTCAGGCTTCTTCGGCAGTTCGGTGGTCGGAATGATCTTTACCGGGATGCGTGCAACCTTCTCGGCGCCGCGCAGCTTGACGCCGGCTTCTACCTTGGGACGCGGGGCCGGGCGCTCGGTCACGTCGAGCGTCGGGATCATGGTTTGCACTGCATCAGTAGTCATATCAGTCGATTCCGCCCGTCAGGGTCGTCTGCTCAGCATAGTCGAGGTGTTTGACGAGCTGCGCACGCAGCCGGGCACTTACCTCGGCAAATTCAATCGATCCTGCGTGATCGCTCAGCTGGGTCATCGCCAGCCCGGCATAGCCGCAGGGATTAATCCGTCGAAACGGTTCCAGGTTCATATCCACGTTCAGGGCCAGGCCATGAAAGGAACAACCGTGGCGAATCCGCAAACCCAGAGAAGCGATTTTTGCTCCATCGACATAGACGCCGGGAGCATCCGGCTTGGCTGCAGCGGTAACGCCGTAGCTGGCCAGCAGTTCAATCAGGCAAAGCTCCATGCGGCTGACCAGATCGCGCACGCCGAAACCCAGCTTGCGCACATCCAGTAACAGGTAAGCCACCAATTGGCCGGGACCATGATAAGTCACCTGGCCGCCACGATCGACCTGCACCACCGGGATATCTCCCGGCAGCAGCAAGTGTTCGGCCTTGCCGGCCTGGCCCTGAGTGAACACCGGCGGGTGTTCGACGAGCCAGATTTCGTCGGCGGCATCGCTGCCGCGTTCGTTGGTAAAGCGTTGCATGGCATGCCAGACCGGCTCGTAAGCCATCTGGCCGAGCTCACGAAAGCCCAGCGTGCCCGGCATCACAACACCATGTGCACGAAACCGGTTGCCCGCAGTTCGCTGTTGATGTTGTACAGCTGATCCTGATCGGTCGCGACGATGTGCAACTGGATGGTGGTGTATTTGCCGTTGCTGCTCGAACGCTCGTCGACACGCTCATCGTTGATCTTCGCGAATTTCTTCACGATTTCGATGATCTTGTCTTTGTGGCCAACCCCCGTGTCGCTGATCACCTTAACCGGATAATCAACCTGGGGAAATTCGATCTTTGGCGCCTTTACTTCGGTATCGGTCATGGCGTAACGGCCTCTTGAGCGCAAGCCGTGATAACGCGCATGGCCCCGCACCGGATCGGGGCGGGGCCATGCAGGTCAACACAAATCAGTTGAACAAGCCGTAGAAGAATAGACGGATGCTATCCCACATGCGGCGGAAGATACCACCCTCCTCGACGCCATCCAGAGCGATCAGGTCAGCGCTGTGCACGACCTTGTCTTCCAGTTTGACTTCGACTTTACCGATCACGTCGCCCTTGGCGATTGGCGCGGTCAGTTGCGGGTTCATGGTCATGCTGGCAGCGAGCTTCTTCAGCTGGCCTTTTGGCAAGGTCATGGTCAGGTCTTCAGCCAGGCCGGCCTTGACTTGATTGGTGGTGCCTTTCCACACCGGGGCCTGAGCCAGTTCGGTGCCCTTCTGGTAGAAGGTCTGGGTTTCGAAGAAGCGGAAACCGTAAGTCAGCAGCTTCTGGGTTTCAGCGGCGCGAGCCACTTCGCTGTTGGTACCGAACACCACCGCGATCAGGCGCTGGCCGTCACGTACCGCCGAGGACACCATGCAGTAGCCGGCTTCGTCGGTGTGACCGGTTTTCAGACCGTCAACGGTCTTGTCGCGCCACAGCAGCAGGTTACGGTTAGGTTGCTTGATGCCGTTCCAGAAGAACTCTTTCTGCGAGTAGATCGCGTAGTGAGCCGGGTCTTCGTGGATGATTGCACGGGCCAGGATTGCCATGTCGTGAGCCGACGAGTAGTGCTCAGGGTTTGGCAGGCCGGTCGGGTTCATGAAGTGGGTGTTGCTCATGCCCAGATCAGTCACCGTCTTGTTCATCAGGTCGGCGAACGCATCTTCGCTACCGGCGATGTGCTCGGACAGGGCGACGCTGGCGTCGTTGCCGGACTGGATGATGATGCCGTGCAGCAGGTCGCTGACAGTCACCTGCGAGCCGACTTTGATGAACATCCGCGAACCGCCGGTGCGCCAGGCGTTTTCGCTGACGGTCACCGGATCGTTTTCACCGATCTGGCCACGACGGATTTCCAAGGTCGCGATGTACGCGGTCATCAGCTTGGTCAGGCTGGCCGGCGGCAGACGCTGGTCGCCATTGTTCTCGACCAGCACATTGCCGCTGCTGGCATCCATCAGAACGTAGGCTTTAGCGGCCAGTTGTGGTGGCGACGGCATCATCTCGGCCGCGAAGGCGGCTGGCGAGAGGAGCAGCGGGACTAGCAGACAAAGGCGTTTGGCAAAGGTGGTGATGTTCATCCGTCTCTCGAAATCGCTAATGGAAACTGTCCTTGCGGACAAAATTTAATCAGATGGCTTTCTAACGAGCCATCGCGTGTTCAGTTGCTCACTCCAGTCACCCTTGCCGGGCTTTTGTTCTTTGACGAGCCAACAACCTGATTCACCCCCCAATCGCTGGTGAACCGTCAATCAAGATCTACGTTTTGCTTACTCGGTGACCACGCTTGGCGAACCAAGGTTGGCCAGGCGCACGCTGTTCTGCACCTGGGCAATTTCACCCGGCGAGCCGATCGGCCCCAGGCGAACCCGGTGCAGGGTCTGCTGATTGCGCACGATCGAACTGATGAACACCGGAGCGCTCACCATCCCGCTGAGCTTCGACCTCAGGAGTTCTGCAGCGTCCGGGTTGGCGAACGCGCCCACCTGCAGATACTGGCCAGTTGCTGTTGCAGAAGCGTTTTTTTTTGCACTCATCGGCACCGGGACGGTATCAGAGGCATGTTGTTGCGGTGGCGGCGTCCACTGCTCGACGGTGCCGGCCGAGGCCGTAATCACCGGCGCGCTGTTCTGCGCGACCTGCGGCTCGTTGAGCATCAACGGTGCCGGACGGCCCTTGGCAGCCCAGTATTGCTGCGGATCGATGCCTTCAACCTTGACCCGCGCAGTGCCGGTTTCGGCGTAACCGAGTTTTTTCGCGGCCGCGTAAGACAAGTCGATGATGCGATCGGAATAGAACGGCCCACGGTCGTTGACCCGCAGGATCACCGTGCGGTTGTTGTCCAGGTTGGTGACCCGAACGTAACTTGGCAGTGGCAATGTCTTGTGGGCGGCACTCATGCCGTACAGGTCGTAAACCTCGCCATTGGCGGTGTTCTGACCGTGAAACTTGGTGCCGTACCAGGACGCCGTGCCGGAGGCGACGTAAGTCTTGGATTCCTGCAACGGGAAGTAGGTTTTGCCCAGTACGGTGTAAGGGTTGGCCTTGTACGGGCCGGTGTGCAGGGTCGGCGTGGCATCAGGGATGCGCGAAACATCGACATCCCACCACGGCGCGCCATCTTTGTGCGCGCGATTGATGTCCAGGCCCGGCTGCGCTCGCACAGCGGTATTGGAGGTTTTCGGCGTCGGGGAACGACTGGTCGTGCAGCTGGCGACCAGTACCGCCAACGCAGCAAATGCCACCAGCTTCAGGGGTTTATTGTTAGGCAATGCCCGCATTACTTGACGCCCCGTGCTTGTACCAGCTGTTCAGACAGTTGATGTACGGCCATGGCGTACATCACGCTGCGGTTATAACGCGTGATCGCGTAGAAATTCTTCAGGCCCATCCAGTATTCAGGGCCGTTGTCGCCTTCGAGGCGAAATGCAGTCACCGGCATATCATCGCGCAGCGCATCATGACTTGACCAGCCCAGCGCCCGCAACTCTCCAACCGTCTTCGTCGGCTCGATGCCGGTGGTCAGGCCTTCATCGACCTGCTCGCCACGCACATCGGCGCGGCTGACCACCGGCTCACCGGCGACCCAGCCGTGACGCTTGAAATAGCTGGCAACGCTGCCGATCGCATCGTCCGGGTTGTTCCAGATATTGATGTGGCCGTCACCGTCGAAATCCACCGCATACGCGCGAAAGCTGCTCGGCATGAACTGCGGCAGGCCCATGGCCCCGGCGTACGAACCTTTGAGGGTCAATGGATCGACCTGCTCTTCGCGCGCCAGCAGGAGGAACTCACGCAGTTCCTTGCGGAAAAATTCGGCACGGGGAGGATAGTCGAAACCGAGCGTCGACAAGGCATCGATCACCCGGTAATTACCGGTATTACGTCCGAAAAAGGTTTCAACGCCGATGATCGACACGATGACTTGTGCCGGCACGCCGTATTCCTGCTCGGCACGGGCCAGCGTTGCCTCGTGCTGACGCCAGAAGTCGACACCGCGGGCAATGCGCGCGTCGGTGATGAACATCGGACGATATTCTTTCCACTGCTTGACCCGTTCGGCAGGTCGGGAGATCGCATCGAGAATCGCCTGCTTGCGTTGAGCCTCGCGGAACACCGCCATCAGTTGCTCACCGGCGAAACCGTAGTCGCGGGTCATTTCACCGACGAACTCGGCCACCTGAGGTGAGCCTTCGTACTCGCCGGCCAGCGCTTCCTGCATGCTGCCCAGGAGGCCCATCAGGCCTACCACTGGCGCGCATCGAGTCGCCCAGCCACGCATTACTTGCATTGAACTCTTCACCTTATTCAAACCTGTGCGATCCACTTGCGATGGGTATGGATCGACATCAAAACCCCAAACGCTGACAGCAGCGTCACCAGCGAAGTTCCTCCGTAGCTAATGAACGGCAACGGTACCCCTACGACCGGCAACAGGCCACTGACCATACCGATGTTGACGAAAACGTAAACAAAAAACGTCATGGTCAACGCACCGGCGAGCAATTTGCCGAACAGCGTCTGTGCCTGAGCGGTGATCACCAGCCCTCGGCCAATCAGCAACAGGTAAATCAGCAGCAGCGCACAAATACCCACCAGGCCAAACTCTTCGCCGAGTACCGCGATGATGAAGTCGGTGTGGCTTTCCGGGAGGAAGTCGAGGTGCGACTGGGTGCCGAGCAGCCAGCCTTTGCCGAACACGCCGCCGGAACCGATCGCGGCTTTCGACTGAATGATGTTCCAGCCGGTGCCGAGCGGATCGCTTTCCGGGTCGAGGAAGGTCAGGATTCGCTGTTTCTGGTAGTCGTGCATGATGAAAAACCACATCGCCACCGACACCGGGATCGCCGCCGCCAGCACGCTGAGAATCCAGCGCCAGCGCAGCCCGCCCATGAACAGCACAAACGCACCGCCCGCCAGAATCAGCAGCGAAGTGCCGAGGTCAGGCTGGCGGACGATCAGGATGAACGGCACACCGATCAGCATCAGGCTGATGCCGACGTGCTTGAGCTGCGGCGGCAACGTGCGCTTGGACAGGTACCAGGCGATGGTCGCCGGCATCAGGATCTTCATGAATTCCGAGGGCTGGAAGCGGATCACCCCGGGAATGTTGATCCAGCGCGTGGCGCCCATGGCGTTGTGACCCATGATGTCCACCACCAACAGCAACACCACGCCGATCACGTAACCGAGCGGCACCCAGCGCGCCATGAAACGCGGCTCGAACTGGGCGATGACGATCATCGACACCAGGCCGATGCCGAACGAGGTAGCCTGTTTGGCCAGCAGGTCCCAGCTCTTGCCGCTGGCCGAATACAGCACGAACAGGCTGCCGGCGGCGAGAATCAGCAGCAGGATCAGCAACGGACCATCGATATGCAGTCTTTGCAGCAGCGTCGCGCGGCGACGCATCACATCCTCACTGGAGAGCATGCGATCAAAGTTATTCATCACGGGCCGTAGCCTCCGCACTGATTGGGCTGGCGTATTCGGCCTTCAAACGTCCGTCCTGATCGAGCAGCCAGGCGTCCATGACCTGACGCACCACGGGCGCGGCGACACCGGAGCCGGACTCACCGTTCTCGACCATCACCGACACGACGATGCGTGGGTCATCGGCCGGGGCAAAGCCGACGAACAAGGCGTGGTCGCGATGACGCTCCTGAACCTTGGAGCGGTCGTATTTCTCGCCCTGCTTGATCGCGACGACCTGAGCCGTACCCGATTTGCCGGCGATACGGTATTGCGCGCCGATGGCCGCTTTGCGCGCGGTACCGCGAGCGCCGTGCATCACTTGCTGCATGCCGTGGTTGACCTTGGTCCAGTCCGACGGATCACGCAGGACAATGTCCGGTATCGGATTCTCATCCACCGGTTTCACTCCTTCGAGGGATTTCGCCAGGTGCGGACGGTTCCAAATGCCTTTGTTGGCGACCAGCGCCGTGGCCTGGGCCAGTTGCAGCGGAGTCGATTGCATGTAGCCCTGGCCGATCCCGAGGATCAAGGTTTCGCCAGGGAACCACGCCTGTTTGCGCGTCGCTCGCTTCCATTCGCGGGACGGCATCAGGCCGGGGGACTCTTCGAACATGTCCAGCGAGACCTTCTGGCCGATGCCGAACTTGTTCATGTAAGCCGACAATCGATCGATGCCGAGCTTGTGCGCCAGGTCATAGAAGTAGGTGTCGTTGGACCGCATGATCGCCGTGTCGAGGTCGACGAAACCGTCGCCCGTACGGTTCCAGTTACGGTATTTGTGATCGTAGTTGGGCAGCATGTAGTAGCCCGGGTCGAACACCCGGCTCGAAGCCGTGACTACGCCAGAATCGAGACCGGCAATCGCCACCGCCGGTTTGATGGTCGAACCCGGCGGATACAGACCGCGCAATACACGGTTGAACAACGGCCGGTCGATCGAATCACGCAACTCGGCATACGCCTTGAAGCTGATGCCGGTGACGAACAGGTTCGGGTCGAAGCTCGGCTGACTGACCATCGCCAGCACTTCGCCGGTCTTCGGATCCAGCGCAACCACCGCGCCACGACGCCCGCCCAATGCCGCCTCGGCCGCTTCCTGCAATTTGATGTCCAGACTGAGGACGATGTCCTTGCCGGGAATCGGGTCGGTGCGCTTGAGCACCCGCAACACACGGCCGCGAGCGTTGGTCTCGACTTCTTCGTAACCGACCTGACCGTGCAATTCCGGCTCGTAGAAACGCTCGATGCCGGTTTTGCCGATGTGATGGGTGCCGCTGTAGTTGACCGGATCGAGGGTTTTCAGCTCTTTCTCGTTGATCCGCCCCATGTAGCCCACCGAGTGCGCGAAATGCGCGCCTTGCGGGTAGTGACGAACCAGTTGCGCGACCACTTCCACGCCTGGCAGGCGGAACTGGTTAACGGCAATACGGGCGATCTGTTCTTCGGTCAGCTCGAACAGGATCGGCACCGGCTCGAACGGCCGGCGCCCCTGACGCATGCGTTTCTCGAAGATCACCCGGTCCTCGGGCGTCAGCTCCAGCACTTCGACGATGACGTCGAGCACCTGCTGCCAGTCGCCGGAGCGCTCGCGGGTCATGCTCAGGCTGAAGCTTGGACGGTTGTCCGCCACCACCACACCGTTGCGGTCAAAAATCAGCCCGCGCGTCGGCGGAATCGGCTGCACGTGGACGCGGTTGTTTTCCGACAGTGTCGAGTGGTACTCGTACTGGATCACCTGCAAGTAATACAGCCGCGCAATCAGCACGCCGATCAGCAACATGATCGCAATGGCCCCGAACACGACGCGGCTACGCACCAGGCGTGCGTCCTTTTCGTGGTCCTTGATGCGGATCGGCTGAGACATGAGGGCAGGCTTACTTGTGGTAAGGGTGACCGGACAGCACGGTCCAGGCACGATACAACTGTTCGCCGATCAGGATCCGCACCAACGGGTGCGGCAACGTCAGCGGCGACAACGACCAGCGCTGATCGGCGCGGGCACAGACTTCAGGCGCCAGCCCTTCCGGGCCACCGACCATGAAATTGACCGTGCGCGAATCCAGCCGCCAGCGATCGAGTTCGACCGCCAGCTGTTCGGTGCTCCAGGGTTTGCCGTGGACTTCCAGCGTGACGATCCGCTCGTTCGGCCCGACCTTGGCCAGCATGGCTTCGCCTTCCTGGCGGATGAAACGGGCCACGTCGGCATTCTTGCCACGGGTATTGAGCGGTATTTCCACCAGTTCGAGCGCCAGCTCGGACGGAAGACGCTTGGCATATTCATGCCAGCCTTCTTCCACCCATTTGGGCATGCGTGAACCGACGGCGATCAGGCGCAGTCGCACAGCAATCCCTTACAGCTGGTCTTTGTTGAGCTTGGTGAAATGCTCGTGGGTGTTTTCCGGGCTGTGGTGCTTGGCGTCGGCCGCGCGGCTTTGCTCGGCACCGGCCCACAGGCGTTCCAGGTCGTAGAACTGACGCGCCGAGGCAGTCATCATGTGCACGATCACCAGGTCCAGGTCCAACAGCACCCAGTCGCTGTCGCCCTTGCCTTCTTCGCCCAGCGGCTTGGCGCCCTGCTTTTTGACTTCTTCGCGAACCTTGTCGAGCATCGCGTTGATCTGGCGGTTGGACGTACCGGTGGCGATGATCATGTAGTCGGTGATGCTCTGCTTGTCGCGAACATCGATGATCTGAATGTCTTGCGCCTTGACGTCTTCCAGGGCTGCAACGGCAATCTTGACCAGTTCGTCGCCTTTGAGCGGCTCATTGGTGTTGACCGGCTCTGGCAGCGGGGCGCTCTTGAATGTGCCTTTGCGCTTTACTTTGGTTTGGTCTTTGTCAGTCATATAAAACTCGTTTTGCTCATATATTCGGCGGCTTGGCGATACGTGGATTCGTATCAGTGAAGCACGCCTTGCTCAGTTCGACGCACGGTAAAGACCGTGCGCATCGATGTAGGCCAGGACCGCGTCGGGCACCAGGAAACGTACCGACTTACCGCTGGCCAGCAGTTGACGGATCTGGGTGGCGGAAACCGCGAGCGGTGTCTGCCAGACGAATGCAATCTGTCCGCTCGGCCCTTTCAGGGCCAGCGGGTCGCTCACCGAACGCGCTGCCAGCAGGTTGCGCAAGGCATCCGGCGGTTCGCTGTCGGCGTCCGGGCGCTGTAGCACCAGGATGTGGCAATGCTGGAGCAACTCTTCCCAGCGATGCCAAGTGGGCAGGCCGCAAAATGCGTCCCAGCCCAAAAGCAGAAAAACCTGGGTCTCGGCGGGCATTTCAGCACGCATCAACTCCAGGGTATCAATGGTGTAAGACGGCTTGTCCCGCTGCAATTCGCGGGCGTCTACCACCAGTGGCGGCACTCCGGCCACCGCGCACTCGACCATCGCCAGCCGATCCTGCGCCGACACTTGCGGCGTATTGCGATGCGGCGGCCGTGCACTCGGCGTCAGCCGCAACTCATCGAGCGCCAGCGCTTCGGCGACTTCCAGACCACCGCGCAAATGGCCGATGTGCACCGGGTCGAACGTACCGCCCAGCACGCCAATGCGTCGCGGACGGGACTCGCTGCCGGGCTGCGGCGCTGTCAGGTCGAGATCGGACAAGTCAGACCGTCGCCTGGCCGCGCAACTGGCCATCACCGACCACGATGTACTTCTCGCAGGTCAGTCCTTCGAGGCCCACCGGGCCGCGGGCGTGCAGCTTATCAGTAGAAATGCCGATCTCGGCACCCAATCCGTATTCAAATCCATCGGCAAAGCACGTCGGGGTGTTGATCATCACCGACGCCGAGTCGACTTCCGCGACAAAACGACGGGTGTCGGCAAGGTTTTCGCTGACGATCGAGTCGGTGTGATGGGAGCCGTAATGGTTGATGTGCTCGATCGCCTGGTCCAGACCATCAACCACTCGGATCGACAAAATCGGCGCCAGATATTCGGTATTCCAGTCTTCTTCGCTGGCCGCGACCGCTTCGATGATTGCCCGGGTGCGCTCGCAGCCACGCAGCTCGACGCCTTTTTCGCGGAACTGGGCAGCCATCGTCGGGAGGAAATCCTTGGCGACTGTTTGATCGACCAGCAGCGTCTCCATCGCACCGCAAATACCGTAACGGTAAGTCTTGGCATTGAAGGCGATGCGCTGGGCTTTCGGCAGATCGGCGTGGGCACTGACGTAAACGTGGCAGATGCCGTCCAGATGCTTGATCACCGGCACCCGGGCATCGCGGCTGATGCGCTCGATCAGGCCACGGCCACCGCGCGGCACGATCACGTCGACGTACTCGGGCATGGTGATCATCGCGCCAACGGCGGCACGGTCGGTGGTTTCAACCACTTGCACCACGGCGGCGGGCAATTCAGCCTCGGCCAGACCGCGCTGGATGCACGCGGCAATCGCGCGGTTGGAGTGAATCGCCTCGGAGCCGCCGCGCAGGATTGTGGCGTTGCCGGACTTCAGGCACAGGCTGGCGGCATCGATGGTCACGTTGGGACGGGATTCGTAGATGATCCCGATCACACCCAGCGGCACGCGCATCTTACCGACCTGAATGCCCGACGGACGGAAGCTCATGTCACGGATCGCACCGACCGGGTCCGGCAGTGCAGCCACTTGGCGCAGACCGACGATCATGCCGTCGATACGCGCCGGGGTCAGTTCCAGACGTTCCAGCAATGCCGGCTCCAGACCGTTGGCGCGACCGGCGGCCAGATCCTGTTCATTGGCTGCAGCAAGCTCGGCGCGCGCAGCGTCGAGGGCATTGGCAGCAGCCTGCAAGGCGCGGTTTTTCTGCGCGGTGCTGGCACGGCCGATGACCCGGGAAGCTTCGCGGGCGGCGCGACCCAATCGGGTCATGTAGTCAAGAACGGACTCAGTCATGGTCTGCTGGGGTCTTGGCAAAGAGGAAAGCGGCAGATTATAGCTGTCGCGTCCCGGGACTAACAGCGGTGACGGGCGGATGGTCAAAATGAGCCGCGAATCGCCGACGTTCAGGCGTAATTAAGCCGCGCATTGTTATCATCACGATCTCTTCAGCCTGGATAAACCTTGCCTGCCATGTCCAACCTGACTGTTCGCTCGCACGCCGAGCGCCTGCCGCTGGGGCTCCCGGACACTTTTTTTGACCGGGACGCCCAAGTGCTGGCCAAGGATTTGCTCGGCAAAGTCATCCGCCATCGCGTCGGCGATCTGTGGCTCAGCGCGCGGATCATCGAAACCGAAGCCTATTACTGCGCGGAAAAAGGCAGCCACGCGTCCCTCGGCTACACGGAAAAGCGTAAGGCTTTGTTTCTGGATGGCGGGCACATCTATATGTATTACGCCCGTGGCGGCGATTCGCTGAACTTCAGCGCGCAAGGGCCGGGCAACGCGGTATTGATCAAATCCGCCTATCCATGGGTCGATGAAATCAGTGGCCCGGCGAGTCTGGCGCAGATGCTCCTGAACAATCCCGATGCGCAGGGCCGTGCGCGACCGTCGCAAAAGCTCTGCGCCGGGCAAACGTTACTGTGCAAGGCGCTGGGACTGAAAGTGCCGGTGTGGGACGCCAAACGTTTCGATCATGAAGTTCTTCTGGTAGAAGACACCGGGCCCGCGCCCTCGCACATCATTCAGACCACCCGCCTGGGCATCCCCCATGGCCGGGACGAACACCTGATGTACCGCTTCGTCGACGCGACTTACGCGCAATGGTGCACGCGGAACCCGCTGCGACGCGGCCAGGTCGAAGGCCGCGACTATTTCCTGCTGTAAACACACACTCAGGTAGGAGCTGCCGAAGGCT
>NZ_AKJD01000249.1 GCF_000282515.1 Pseudomonas sp. GM80 | reverse complement strand
CGCAGGCTGCGATCTTTTGATTCTGTTTTTAAAAGACAAGATCAAAAGATCGCAGCCTGCGGCAGCTCCTACTAGTATGTGTTTTTTTCAGATTACGTAGCGCCCATGTTTCCCCACGCCCCCCTCGAACACCTTCATCTGGACTGGCTGAGCGCCGCCGGTATTGAAGTGGCCATCCTGCGTCTCGACCAGATCGACCCGCTGATCAGCGGCAACAAGTGGTTCAAACTCGTCGAACACCTCAAGGCCGCCGAGCGCAACGGGGCCGAAGGCATCATCAGCCTTGGTGGTGCGCACTCCAATCATCTGCATGCGTTGGCAGCGGCGGGGAAACGGCTGGGGTTTAAAACCGTGGGGCTGTTGCGCGGGCATGCGCTGGAAACGCCGACGGTGGAGGATCTGCAAGCGTTCGGCATGCAACTGCACTGGCTGGGTTACGGCGGCTATCGGGCGCGGCACGAGTCTGGGTTCTGGGAACATTGGCTGGCGCAATATCCGACGCTGCACGCGGTGCCCGAGGGCGGCGGTGGTTTGAGTGGTGCGCTCGGTTGTGTTGCGCTGAAGGCGCAGGTTGATGTGCAGTTGAGCGCGTTGGGCTGGCGCGATTATCAGGCCTGGTGGCTGGCGTGCGGCACCGGCACGACATTGGCCGGGTTGGTGCTGGCGGAGGCGGGGGCGCATCCGGTGTTCGGCGCGCTGGCGGTGCCGGAAGATCATGGTGTGGCACCCCAGGTCGAGGCGATTTTGCGCGAAGCCGGGGTGGCCAATGCGGGGTATGCGTTGATTGAGGCGAGCCGTGGTGGTTTTGCCAAGGTTGATTCGGGGTTGCTGGCGTTTATTGAACAGACCGAACAGGCCAGCGGTGTGCCGTTGGAACCGCTGTATACCGGCAAAGCGTTGCTGGCCCTCAAGGAACAGATAGCAGCAGGCAGATTTGCCAGCGGTACACGACTGGTCTTTGTTCATACCGGCGGTCTGCAGGGCAGACGCGGTTTCAGCACTGATCCCTGACCGCACCCTATTTCTGTCATATGGAGATCTATTGTGGCGAGGGGATTTATCCCCGCTGGGCTGCGAAGCAGCCCCAATTCAGCCCACACTGTTCAGCCTGACACACTGCGTTTTGAGGTTTTGGGGCTGCTTCGCAGCCCAACGGGGATAAATCCCCTCGCCACAATGGTTTGCATTGCCCCAGATAGATTCCATTGCCAGGCACAGTGGTTTGCATTGCCCCAGATAGACTCCATTGCCAGGCACAATGGTTTGCATTGCCCCAGATAGATTCCATTGCCAGGCACAGGTTTGCATTGCCCCAGATAGATTCCATTGCCAGGCACAGGTTTGCATTGCCCCAGATAGATTCCATTGCCAGGCACAATGGTTTGCATTGCCCCAGATGGATTCCATTGCCAGGCACAATGGTTTGCATTGCCCCAGATAGATCCCGGCAGGTTTACCCGCGCTTGGGCATCATCCGCAGCAACGTGTTATCCCTCACTACATAATGGTGATAGATCCCCGCCAGCGCATGCAGGCCGATCAGCCAGTAACCGATCGTGGCGACCAGCACATGCCAGTACTCAATCTGTTTGGCGAAGTCTTTGTTTTCCGCGACCAGCAACGGCAGATCAAAACCATAGAACATCACCTGATGCCCTTCGGCGCTGGTGATCAGCCAGCCAAGTATCGGCATGCTGATCATGAACAGGTACAACGCCCAGTGCATCAGTCGCGCCAGCAGCGTTTGCCATTGCGGTGACGCCGGGAAAATTTGCGGCGCCGGGCCGAGGCTGCGCGCCAGCAGGCGAAACCACACCAGCACGAATACGGTCAGGCCCAGCATGTAATGCACTTCACGGATCAGCGTGCGCCCGCCGCTGCCTTTGGGGAAGAGGCCGCGCAATTCCATGCTGGCGTACACCAGCACCAGCAGCACCAACATCAGCCAATGCAGCATGACCGACACGGTGCTGTAACGCGATTCGGAACTTGTCCACGGCATACAGTGTTCCTCTCGGTTCAGGGTTTCATCGCACCGTTTCTCTGACGGCATGCCTTAACTGTAAACCCCCCTGAGCATTTCTGCTGAACGAAACAGAAGTTTTAATGTGCTGTCTTTACAAAGTTATTAGTGTTTGCGGTTTGCGGACTTTAGTGCTGCGGGTGTAACCGGTTGTTGTTTATATCTTGAATCTGCAGAGGGTTTGATTGGCGTTGTTTGATCCGCTAATGTTGCGGGCAGTTGTTGCTTTCAAATCGCTTGATTCAATAAGTGATGCTGTTGATAACTTACTTAAAAGGAATTAAAGATGGCTTTTTGTATTCTTCTGAATCGCAAGCATAGTAAAAACATTGTAAAAAAAGCGATGGTCAAGCCACCGATATCTCGACCGAAGCCCGTGGGCAGCAAACCGCCAGTAACCCGACCCACCACACCTCCGGTCAAGCCACCCGTGGTTCCGGTCAAGCCGCCAGTCAAACCTGCTCCGGTCAAACCGCCTGTGAAGCCGCCGGTCAAACCACCCGTGAAGCCACCTGTCACTCCGGGGACGCCTGGCACCAAACCACCGGTCAAGCCAGCGCCACCGGGCACCAAACCACCCGTGAATGCCCGTCCGCCAATGCCGTGGCCTACCTTGAACATCAACATCGATCCGGTGGCACTGATTAACCTGATCAACGCCCTCGGCAGTATTCGCCAGCCGGATGGATCGACCACACTGAGCGATGGCAGCATCGTCGATGCCGGAAAAAACAAAGTTACCCGCCCCGACGGGATCATTCAGCATGCTGACGGCCGGGTCGAGCATCCTGATGGCCGCGTCGTGTGGCCGGATGACACCGTGGAATATCCAGATGGTCGTATCGTCTGGGCTGACGGCACCGAGCAACTAGCGGACGGTTCGATTCGTTATCCCGATGGATTGAAATATGATGCGGATGGCAATCTTGTTGTTGATTGAATGTTACTGTTTTGATTTGAAAGACTGTTTCGGTTTAACAGCTTGAAACCGATCAGGTGTTTAATGTGATCAATAAAAAAACCGCCAACTTTTTATCAGTTGGCGGTTTTTTTCAATCTACCTTAATCGTTTTGCGGCATCTCACCCTTGGCCAGGCGCTTGTTGATGTCAGCAATCACTTCCGGCAAATCAGTGATGGTGTCGATCATGTAGTGCGGACGCGAGCCTTCGAAAAGGGCGTGGATACGCTTGCGCTCAGTGGCCAGTTCATCACTGCCCAGTGCACGGAAGCCCTCGTAATCGAGGCCCAGCGCATTGCCCGAGCAGATCAGCGCGACCGTCCACATCCCGGCGCGACGGCCTTCGAGGATGCCCGGCACGGTGTCGTCGATCTTCACGCAGGCGCCGACGTCGTCGATGCCCAGCGCAATCACGTTGGCCAGGGCTTGTGCCGGCCACGGACGACCGTTTGGTACTTCGTCGGTCGCCACAACGTGGTCGGCGACGTAACCGTTGGTGGCGGCCAGTTCGACGACTTTGTCCATGACCTGTTTCGGGTAGCCGGAGCAGGAACCGATCTTGATCCCTTGCTGACGCAGGTTGGCGATGGTTTCCAGCGCGCCGGGAATCAGTGCCGAGTGCTCGGCGATCTTCTCGATCTGCAACGGCATGAAGCGGTTGTAGATCGCGGTGACGTCGTCATCGGTCGGCGTACGGCCGAAAACCTTGCGATAACGCTCGGCGACTTGCGGCTGATCGCAGAGGGTGCGGATGTGGTCCCACTTGCCCATGCCCATCGGGCCACGGGCTTCTTCGATGGAGACTTGTACGTCGAATTCGGCGAAGGCTTCGACGAAGATTTGCGTCGGGGCGAAAGAGCCGAAATCGACCACGGTGCCGGCCCAGTCGAGGATGGCGGCTTGCAGCTTGTTTGGATTGACGTAGTTCATGGCAACAATTCCTAGGGAGAACGAGCTATTCAAAAGGTTCGGCGATCCTGTGGGAGCGGGCTTGCCCGCGATGGGGCCCTTTCAGTCGACATTTGTGCTGAATGTCAGACCGCTATCGCGGGCAAGCCCGCTCCCACAGGGATCGAGTCGGATCAGATGTCGAGGACTTCCATCTCGCGCAGCACTTCGCCAACCGCCGCCACGGCCTGGCGCATTTCCTCCGGGCTGACGTGGCCGATGCAGCCAACGCGGAAGGTTTCGACTTGAGTGAGCTTGCCCGGATAAAGGATGTAACCCTTGGCCTTGACCCGTTCGTAGAAATCCTTGAACTGATAACGCGGGTCACTCGGCGCATGGAACGTGGCAATAATCGGCGCCTGAATCGCTGCCGGCAGAAAGCTGCGCAAACCCAGCTTGCCCATCTCTTCCATCAACGCCTGACAGTTGGCGGCGTAACGCGCATGCCGTGCCGGCAACCCACCTTCTTCGTTGTATTGCAGCAGGGCTTCGTGCAGCGCCGCGACCACGTGGGTCGGCGGGGTGAAGCGCCATTGACCGGTCTTCTGCATGTAAGCGTGCTGGTCGAACAGGTCCATCGCCAGCGAATGCGAGTTGCCGGCGGCAGCGGCCAGCGCTTCTTTGCGGGCGAAGACAAAGCCCATCCCCGGCACGCCTTCCAGACACTTGCCGGATGCGGCGATCAGCGCGTCGAACGGCACTTTCTGTGCGTCCACCGGCAGCGCGCCGAAGGAACTCATGGCGTCGATGATCAGGCGTTTGCCGTGTTGCGCAACAACCTGGGCGATTTCCGGCAACGGATTAAGAATCCCGGTGCTGGTTTCGCAATGAATCAGCGCGACGTGAGTGATATCACTGTCGGCACGCAGCAAGCGGTCGACGTCGGCGGCGGTGGTCGGTTCGTCTTCAGCGGTTTCAAAGGTGCTGAACGAGCGGCCAAGTACTTCGCAGATTTTCGCCAGGCGCTTGCCGTAGGCACCGTTGATCAGCACCAGCACTTTGCCGTCTCGCGGTACCAACGTGCCGATGGCGGCTTCGACGGCGAAGGTGCCGCTGCCCTGCAACGGCACGCAGTGGTGAGTGGCGGCGCCGTTGAGGATCGCCAGCAATTGTTCGCACAGGCTGGCGGTCAGTTGGTTGAAGCGGTCATCCCATGACCCCCAGTCGACCATCATCGCCTGGCGGGTGCGGGCCGAAGTGGTCAACGGGCCGGGAGTGAGCAGGATGGGTTCGGCAATACTCATTCGTGTGTCCTCGGATAGCGCTGTGGGATGAAGCTACGGGGCATACGTTGCAATTCGCCGTTGTATCAATCAAATTGTTTGTCGTTATGCCAGCCATCAGTGAGAGTTATTCATGAACCTGTTTCAACTGCGCGCCTTCGACGCCGTGGCCCGCGAAGGCAGCTTCACCCGCGCCGCTGCGCGGTTGTTCATCAGTCAGCCGGCGGTCACCGGGCACATCAAGGCGCTGGAGGAGCACTACCAGATCACCCTCCTTCGGCGAACAGCACGACGGGTGGAGTTGACGGAGGAGGGCACCAAACTCGCGGCGATCACCCGTGCGATGTTTGGTCTGGCAGAAGAGGCGCAGGCGATGCTCGAAGCCAACCGGCAACTGCTCACCGGTCGGCTGGAAGTGGCCGCGGACGGCCCGCACATGGTCATGCCGATGTTGGCGAGCCTGCGCGCGCGTTATCCGGGGATCACGGTGAATCTGCGTTTGGGCAATGCCCAGGAAACGTTGGCGGCGTTGTTGTCGGAACACGCGGACGTGGCCGTGCTGACCGAGGTTGAACCGCGCAAGGGCCTGCACCTGCAAGCGCTGAGCGAGTCACGAATTTGCGCGTTGGTGCCGGCCGCGCATCCATGGGCAACGCGCAGCGGTGAGGTGAAACTCAAGGAACTGGACCAAGTGATCATGGTGCTGCGTGAGCCGAGTTCGATCACCCGGCGTACGTTTGACGACGCCTGCGCGCAGGCTGCGATTCATCCACGGGTGTTGCTGGAACTGGACAGCCGCGAGGCGGTGACGGAAGCCGTGGCCGCGGAGCTGGGCGTGGGCGTGGTGTCATCGGTGGAAGTCAGCCATGACCCGCGCGTGGTGGCGATTCCGATTGTCGGGGAGGGGTTGGTCAACCGCCACATGATTGGCTGCATGGAGCGGCGCCGGGAGTTGCGTTTGATTCAGGCGTTTTTCGGCCTGGCACCGGGCTGAGTCAGGCGATTGCCAATTGCGGCTGCGCGGGCAGGGTCGCTGTACGTGTTCGGCTGATTTCGATTCTCGGGTAATCCGCCTGGCGCAATTGCATGGCCTCAAGCTGAGTCAACGCGGCGTCGGGATTATTCAACGGCAGCGTTTGCAGCAGCTTTACATCCAGATTCCACCACTGACTCTTGAGCAGCCTTTCGATGGTCTGCGGGTCATGCCGGTACTTGATGATTTTCGCCGGGGTGCCGGCAACGATCGCGTAGGGCGGCACATCCTGGGTCACCAGCGCGCGCGTCGCAATAATTGCACCGGTGCCGATCTGTACGCCTTCCAGAATCATCGCGCTGTGACCGATCCACACGTCGTGGCCAATCGTCACGTCGGCCACCACCGGGTCAAACGTCAGGGCCGTGTCGGTGTACTGAAAGGGATGGGAGCTCAGCCAGTCGGTGGGATGCGAACTCTTTTGCTGGCCGATGAAGCAGCGCGTGCTGATCGAGCAGAAGCGACCGATGGAGGAAACGGCAGACAGCACGCAATCACTGCGGATGTAAGTGTGCGCGCCGATCGCCAGGTGTTTCGACTCGATCACGACATGGCCGATGCTGACGTGTTCTTCGAGTGTCAGGATCGAGCGTTTGTGCAACGAAGACATGCCGCCGGCGACTTTGCAGTCGTGCTGGCGAATCCATTTCTTCCAGAGGTGATCACGAAGCAGATTTATTATTTTTTTCACGATGGGTACTTGGATTCCGTGGCGCTTATCAGCGAGTGGTACTGAGAAATATCCTGTCACAGGTGCCTTGGCGCCAGTGTAGCCGACGATCTCGATTCGCCTTAACCGGAAAACGCCGAATCAGCTCAGACTTTCGCGCACCATTTCCAGAAATGTCGCCACCACTCGCCGCGAACTCTGTTCGCGCAGGCACACCAGCGTTTCCGTCAGCCGTCGCGTGCAGTCGATGATCGGCAACGCACACACCCGCGAGTCCGCGCCGAATTCCGCCGCCGACACCACGCCGACGCCAATCCCCACCACCACGGCTTCACGCGCCGCTTCACGCCCCTCGACCTGAATCGCCGGGCGGATGCGAAACCCGGCCCGGGCCATTTCCTCTTCCAGTGTCTGCCGCGTTACCGAACCGTGTTCGCGCAGCACCAGCGGCGTGTCGTCGAGATCCGCCAGGCAGATCGACTCGCGCTCGGCCCACGGATGATTGCGCGACACAAACGCGACCATCGGATCGTTACGCAACGGAACACAGAGCAGGCGTTCATCGCTGACGTCACGCCCGAGCAGCGCCAGATCGGCCTGATAGTTGAACAGGCGAAACAGCGATTCGTCGGTGTTGCCGGTCTCGATCTTCACGCTGATCCCCGGATAGCGCTCGCAGAAGCGCGCGATCTGCGGCAGCACGTGCACCGGCGCATCCACCGCCAGAATCAGGCTGCCGGTCTGCAGGGCCTGGGATTCCTGCAGCAATTCCTGCGCTTCGGCTTCAATTACAAACAGCCGTTGCGTGATCGCCAGCAAGCGCTCGCCCAGATCGGTCAGGCGCACGGAACGTTTATTGCGGTGAAACAGCAAGACACCGAAACGCTCCTCCAATTTGCGCACCTGGTCGGATATCGCTGGCTGCGTGAGAAAAAGGCGCTCGGCGGCTTTGGTGAAGCTTCCATGCACGGCCACCGCGTGGAAGGCTTTGAGTTGGGCGTGGGAGACTGCCATGGCGACTCCTGGTGCGGGGAAGGCTCAGTAACAAGCTGAGCTTATGTGTGAAATACGATAAATCGATTTTATTTATTAAACAGTAATTGCTTTGATCGGCTCACGCCATCGCTGACTGCTCGGTCGAGCAGCAAGATTGGCCATGAGCCTGTGCGTGCAACAGCAGGACTCATCTGACCGATACCGCCATAGGGATGGGGCGATATCGCAGTGCTCAACAATAAAAACACAGGCGTTTTGCTTAACGATTCTGCCGGCACACTCACACCCTGAGGTCAGAACCACAATGAACAAGCACATCGGCACCCTCGCACGTTGGCGCGTGCAGATTTTCGCGATTACCTGGCTGGCGTACGCCGCCTTCTACTTCACCCGCAAAGCTTTTTCGGTGGCCAAACTGGGCATCGCCGAAGACCCCACCTTCATGCTCGACAAAATGGCCATGGCCAACCTCGACGCCATCTACCTGGCGGCGTATGCCGTGGGCCAATTCACCTGGGGCATGCTCGCCGACCGCTTTGGCCCCAGGGTCGTGGTGCTCGGCGGTTTGCTGATTTCCGCCGCGGCGGCGGTGGTGATGGGCAGTTTTGCCACGCTGCCGATCTTCGCCACTTGCATGCTGATCCAGGGGTTGGCGCAGTCCACCGGATGGTCGGGGTTATGTAAAAACCTTGGCAGTTTCTTTCCTGCAAAGGAACGCGGACGGGTGCTGGGTTTGTGGAGTTCCTGCTACGCGTTTGGTGGTCTGGTGGCCTCGCCGTTTGCCGGCTGGTGGGCGTACACGCTGGTCGGCAGTTGGCACGCCGCGTTCATTTCCAGTGCGGTGGTGGTCGCCGTGGTCGCGGTGTTGTTCTTTATCTTCCAGCGCGACAAACCCGAAGACGTCGGCTTGCCAGCGGTAGAGCCGGAGCCGGAAATGAGCGCCGAAGAAGCCGAAGCCAACAGCAAACTCAGCGTCTGGGAGCCGCTCAAGGAAATCCTGCGCAACCGCACGGTGCTGGTCCTGGGCCTGGCGTATTTCATGTTGAAACCGGCGCGTTACGCGATTCTGTTGTGGGGCCCGGTGATCGTGTTTGAACAGATGCCAAGTGTCGGAAAGGTCGGCGCGGCGATCATTCCCACCTCGTTTGAACTGGCCGGGTTGCTCGGGCCGATCCTGATCGGTCTGGCCTCGGACAAACTGTTCGGCGCCCGGCGCATGCCGGCCTGCGTGCTGAGCCTGTTGGCGCTGACCGTGACGCTGGCGCTGTTTATGGGCGCGCTGCACACCGGCAGCGTGTTGCTGGTGGTCGCGCTGTTGTTTGTCATGGGCCTGACTTTGTACGGTCCGGATTCGATGATCAGCGGCGCCGCCGCGATCGACTTCGGCAAAGCCAAGGCTGGCGCCACGGCGGCCGGTTTCGTCAACGGCTGCGGCTCGGTCGGCGCGGTGCTGGGTGGTTTGCTGCCGGGTTACTTCGACTCGGTGACGGTGTTTATCGTCTTCGCCGGTTGCGCGCTGTTCTCGGCGCTGGTGCTGATCCCGCACTGGAACAGCCGCCCGGTCGGCGTGATGGAGCCGCGCGCGTCCATTCCCAATTGCCGGTTGACGATCAAACCCCTGCGTTCCTGAAACCCCTTTGCCTCGCGGCCTGCTGCGGCATTCGCGGCAGGCTGTGACGTGGCCCACTGACTGGAGAAAACCCATGAGACCGTTTTGGCTGGAGCAGGCTTTGCAGGCTGACACGTCGCCGACGTGCCCGTCGCTGCAAGGCGAGGTACGCACCGACGTGTGCATCGTCGGCGGTGGTTACACCGGGTTGTGGACAGCGATCATGCTCAAGCAGCAGAACCCGGAACTCGATGTACTGCTGATCGAAGCCGATATCTGCGGCGCCGGCGCCAGTGGTCGTAATGGCGGCTGTGCGTTGTCGTGGTCGGCGAAATATTTCACCCTTGAGCGCCTGTTTGGCGTCGAAGAAGCGGTGCGTCTGGTCACGGAGTCGGAGCGCAGCATCCACGCCATTGGCGAGTTCTGCGAGCAGTACGGCGTCGATGCCGATTACCGTCTCGACGGCACGCTGTACACCGCGACCAATCGCGCGCAGGTCGGTTCGACGGATGCAGTGATCGCCGCTCTGGAGCGTAACGGCATCAACTCGTTCACCCAGCGGCCGGTCGCCGATGTGCAGCGCATGGCCGGTTCTGCCAAACATCTGGAGGGCTGGTTCTCGCCGGCCGCCGCCAGCGTGCAACCGGGCAAACTGGTGCGCGGCTTGCGCCGAGTGGCGCTGCAATTGGGGGTGAAAATCCACGAAAACACGGCGATGACCGGGCTCGAAGAGGGGC
Source organism: Pseudomonas sp. GM80 (assembly GCF_000282515.1). GTDB lineage: Bacteria > Pseudomonadota > Gammaproteobacteria > Pseudomonadales > Pseudomonadaceae > Aquipseudomonas. The sequence goes on along the minus strand of NZ_AKJD01000249.1, from coordinate 780 downwards.
GCCCGGCGCGTCTGCAGACGCCGCAGGGCAACATCGTCGCCGACCGCGTGGTGCTGGCGATGAACGCCTGGATGGCCCGCGCCTTTGCGCAGTTCGAGCGCAGCGTGGCGATTGTTTCGAGCGACATGCTGATCACCGAACCGCGTCCGGAGCTGTTGCAGGAGATTGGTTTGACCAGCGGCGTCAGCGTGCTTGATTCACGGATTTTCGTGCACTACTACCACAACACCCCGGACGGCCGGATCATGCTCGGCAAGGGCGGCAATACCTTCGCGTTTGGTGGACGGATTTTGCCGGTGTTTGATCAGCCGTCGCCGTATGCCGGATTGCTCAAGCGCAGCCTCGATGACTTCTTTCCGGCGTTCAGTGATGTGAAGGTCGATGCGACGTGGAACGGGCCGTCAGATCGCTCGGTCACCGGGTTGCCGTTCTTCGGCCAGATGAGCAGCAGCGGCAATGTGTTTTACGGCTTTGGTTATTCCGGCAGCGGGGTAGGGCCTTGTCACATGGGCGGGCAGATTCTGGCGTCGCTGGTGCAGGGCCTGGACAATTCGTGGACGCGTTCGCCGATTGTTAATGGACCGCTGGGGTATTTTCCGCCGGAGCCGATTCGTTACCTCGGCTCGCTGATGGTGCGCAACGCCATCCGCCGCAAGGAACGCGCCGAAGATCATGGCCACCGGCCTCGGCATCTGGACGTGCGCCTGGCAAAATTCGCCGCTGCCGCCGGCAAAGCCGACAAAGCCTGAAACCCCAGACACACCCCCCTGTAGGAGCTGC
>NZ_AKJD01000248.1 GCF_000282515.1 Pseudomonas sp. GM80 | reverse complement strand
ACGTGTGCTCTTCCGATCTATCTTTTGATGGTGACCTTCAAGATCAAAAGATCGCAGCGTGCCGCAGCTCCTACAGGGATTGTGTGTGGATCAGGTACGCATCCCGCGGCCACTCACCAGTAAACGCGCACAACCGAGGTACAGCACCACTGTCGCCACCAGCATGAAGGTGATGGCGATGCCGATCTTGATGTCCGACACACCAAGAATGCCGTAACGGAACGCATTGACCATGTGCAGCACCGGGTTCGCCAGCGACACGGTCTGCCAGAACGGCGGCAGCAAGGTGATCGAGTAGAACACCCCACCCAGATACGTCAGCGGCGTCAGCACGAACGTCGGGATGATCGAAATGTCATCGAAGTTGCGCGCGAACACGGCGTTGATGAAGCCCAGCAGCGAGAAGATCGTCGCCGTCAGTACTACCACCAGAATGGTCACGCCGAGGTGATGCACCTGCAAATGGGTGAAGAACAGCGACAGAATCGTCACGATCACGCCCACCATCAGACCGCGCAATACGCCGCCAATGGTGAAGCCGATCAGAATCGTATGCGGCGACACCGGCGAGACCATCAATTCTTCGATGGAACGCTGGAACTTGCTGCCAAAGAAACTCGAGACCACGTTGCCGTAAGAGTTGGTGATCACCGACATCATGATCAGGCCCGGCACGATGTACTCCATGTAGGTGAAGCCACCCATGTCGCCGATCTGCCGGCCGATCAGGTTCCCGAAGATCACAAAATACAGAACCATAGTGATTGCTGGTGGCAGCAGGGTCTGCGGCCAGATCCGCGTGAAGCGTTTGACCTCGCGGTAAACGATGGTCTGCAGGGCGACGAGGTTGGGACGGAATTCGGAACTCATACCGCCACCTTCGACAGATTTTTCTCCACCAGGGACACGAACAGCTCCTCAAGGCGATTGGTTTTGTTGCGCAGACTCAGCACTTCAATGTTCTGCTGCGCCAATTGGGTAAACAACGCCGTGATGCCCATGGATTTGTCGACCTGGACTTCCAGGGTATGGCTGTCGATCAACCGCGCGGGGTAGCCGAGCAATTGCGGCGTGACGCTCAAGTCGTTTTTCAGGTCGAGCAAGAAGGTTTCGACGTGCAACTGGCCCAGCAACTGTTTCATGCTGGTGTTCTCGACGATGGTGCCGTGGTCGATGATGCCAATGTTGCGGCACAGCTGCTCAGCCTCTTCCAGATAGTGCGTGGTGAGGATGATGGTGATGCCTCTCTGGTTCAGTTCGGTGAGGAACGTCCACATCGAGCGGCGCAACTCGATGTCGACACCTGCGGTCGGTTCATCGAGGATCAGCAGACGCGGTTCGTGCACCAGCGCGCGGGCAATCATCAAACGGCGCTTCATGCCGCCGGACAGCGAACGCGACGGCACATCGCGCTTGTCCCACAGGCCCAGTTGCGTCAGGTACTGCTCGGCGCGTTCCTTGGCGACTTTCGCCGGAATGCCGTAGTAACCGGCCTGAGTGACGACGATGTCGAAGGTCTTCTCAAACTGGTTGAAGTTGAATTCCTGCGGCACCACGCCGATCGAGCGCTTGAGCTGCGCAGGATTTTTGTCGAGGTCGTGACCGAAGATATTCACCGTGCCGCTGGTCTTGTTGACCAGGGTCGAGAGAATGCCGATGGTTGTGGATTTGCCGGCACCGTTAGGGCCGAGCAAGGCGAAAAAGTCACCTTCGGCGACGTCCAGATCGATACCACTCAAGGCCTGGAACCCGTTGCCGTAGGTTTTGGTTAGCTGCCGGATGGACAGAGCGGAACTCATATCTGATTTACGCACCATTGAAGGGAAAAAGGAGACGGCGGCGAAGGATCGAACCGCAGCGCAAGTGCGCAATGGTGCTTGCCGCCGCCGTACAAGTACAGTCAAGTGTGTCGATAGTAGGTATTAAGTCAACGCGGTCATGACTGCTTTCTGGTAGGCCGGACGCTGCTTCAGACGCTCGTACCAGGCCTGCAGATGCGCTTGCGGGGCGCGTTCGATGGGCATCTCGAACCAGGCATAAATGAAACTGCCGAGCGGGATATCGCCCATGCCGATGTCTTGGCCGGAAAGATACGGTTGGCTGGCCAACGCCTCGTCGGCCATGCTCAACAACTCAGTGCATTCCTTGATCGCGGCGTTGATCGCCGACCAGTCCTGCTTGTCCGCCGGGGTGCGCAAGACTCCCCAGAACACCGTGCGGAACGGCCCGGCAAAACTCGACGTGGTCCAGTCCATCCACTTGTCGGCGATGGCGCGGGCTTGCGGATCAGCCGAATACCAGGCGCTGTTCGGCGCATGCTTGGCGAGCAGGTAGCGCACGATGGCGTTGGATTCCCACAGCACGAAACCGTCGTCTTCGATCACCGGCACGCGACCGTTCGGGTTCATCGCCCGGTATTGCGGTGTGTCGACCACACCGAACGCGCCACCGGCATCAATCGCCTCGTAGGCCAGGCCGAGTTCCTCGGCGGCCCACAATGGCTTCCTGACATTCGATGAGTTTTTCCGTCCCCAGATCTTCAGCATGACCGCCTCTTTGCAAATGCGTGGGCGGCCAGCATACGCCGGATCAGACGCGGCTTACATCGTTGTGCATGTCGCCCAACAGTTGTGGCTGCTGATCGCCGAACAGGTGCGGATAGCATTTTTCCAGGTGTTCGAAGAAGAAGGTTTCCGGCACATCTGCGAACTGACCGTGATCGACCAGGTACTCCATCAATTGTGCGCCATCACGATTGAACGGATGGAAAACGCTGTCATTGATGCCGTCGAATTCCAGCGGCGCGACGTTGAACAGTTCGCAGAGTTTCTGGTTGAACGCCGGCGTTGCCTTGACCCAACGATCGTTGAGGAAAAACTCGGTGTAACCGTGCATGGCGAACATGTCGCTTTTCAGCAATTCGAGCAGACGCGGCGTCGATAAATGATTCTTCACGTCGGCCAGACCGATCCGCGCCGGGATCCCGCAATGCCGCGCGCAACCGGCGAGCAGCGTGGCTTTGGGCACGCAATAACTCTCCCCCGCCGCCAACGCGTAGCTGCCGCGCAGGGTTTGCGGATCGCGACTGAAAGTGTAGGGGTTGTAGCGCACCGCTTCGCGCACGGCGTAATAAAGATTGATCGCCTGCTCGACCGGGTCGCGACTGGCACCCCGATGTCGTTCAGCGAACTCCACCACCGCCGGGTGGTCACTATCGGTGAAGCGGCCGGGACTCAGATACTCGTGCATGACGGCAGTCTCCTGAATGAATCTGGAGTCTAGCGACAGCTCAAGCACAGAGATAACGACGTTTCGGCCAAACATGGATGCAAAGACGCGGGATCACCGAACGATTTCCCACACGTGTTGCCCACCGAACCTACGAAAACGATCCGGGGTTTCCCACGATTTCAATCACCTTGGTCTGACCACCCGGTTTTGCAGATGCGGTCTAAGCTCTGGAGGGTCGATTTGCCTTGGTTCACGGAGGACTGAAATATGCTGTTGTTGTGGATACTGGTTTTGGTTGTCGGCGTGGCGTATATCGCCCACCGGCGTATCGCCCCGTTGCCCGCGTTGGGCATCGTTGCCGTCTACTTATTGGCAATGGGCATTTTCAGTCACGCACCGGGCTGGTTGCTGCTGGTGTTCTGGGTGCTGCTCGCAGTGGTCGCCGCGCCGTTGCTGCTGCCTGATCTGCGCCGCAAACATTTCACCGCGCCGCTGTTCAACTGGTTCCAGAAAACCTTGCCGCCGATGTCGCAGACCGAGCGCGACGCGATCGATGCCGGTACCGTGTGGTGGGATGGCGAGCTGTTCAGCGGCCGTCCGGACTGGGACAAACTGCTGGCCTATCCCAAGGTGCAACTGACTGAAGAAGAACAAGCCTTCATCGATGGCCCGACCGAAGAACTCTGCGCGATGGTCACCGACTGGCAGATCGGCCAGTCGATGGACTTGCCGCCGGAAGCCTGGACGCACATCAAGGAACACGGCTTTTTTGCCCTGATCATTCCGAAAGAATTTGGCGGTAAAGGCTTCTCGGCTTACGCCCACTCGCAAGTGGCGATGAAACTCGCGACCCGCAGCGGCGACCTCGCCTCCACCGTGATGGTGCCCAACTCCCTCGGCCCGGCTGAACTGTTGCTGCATTACGGCACCGACGAACAACGCAATCACTACCTGCCCCGTCTGGCCCGTGGCGACGACATTCCATGCTTCGCCCTCACCGGCCCGCTCGCCGGTTCCGATGCCGGTGCAATGCCCGACACCGGGATCATCTGCAAAGGTCAGTGGGAAGGTCAGGAAGTCATTGGCCTGCGCCTGAACTGGGAAAAACGCTACATCACTCTCGGGCCGGTGGCGACACTGCTCGGCCTGGCGTTCAAAGCGTATGACCCGGAACACTTGTTGGGTGAGAAGGAAGACCTCGGCATCAGCCTCGCGCTGATCCCGACCGACACCGACGGCGTCGAAATCGGCCGTCGTCACCTGCCACTGGGCGCTGCGTTCATGAACGGCCCGAACTCCGGCAAAGACGTGTTCATCCCGCTGGACTTCCTTATCGGCGGTCAGGAGATGCTCGGCAAAGGCTGGATGATGCTGATGAACTGTCTGTCGGTCGGCCGTTCGATCTCGCTGCCAGCGGTGGGTACCGGCGCCGCCAAGTTCACCAGTCTGGTCACCGGTCAGTACGCGCAAATCCGAGAACAATTCAACGTGCCGCTGTCGGCGTTCGAAGGCATTCAGGAAGCGATGGCGCGCATCGGCGGCAACGCGTGGATGATGGACGCCGCGCGCATGCTCACGGCCAACGCGGTCGATCTGGGCGAAAAACCATCGGTGCTGTCGGCGATCCTCAAATACCACCTCACCGAACGCGGTCGCGAATGCATCAGCCACGCCATGGATGTCCACGGTGGCAAGGCGATCATCATGGGCCCGAACAATTACCTTGGGCGCAGCTGGAACGGCGCGCCGATCTTCATCACCGTGGAAGGCGCGAACATCCTGTCGCGCAACCTGATGATCTTCGGTCAGGGCGCGATTCGCTGCCATCCATTCGTGCTCAAGGAAATGGCCCTCGCCGGCCGCGAGGACAAGGATCAGGCGCTGAAAGAGTTCGACGGCCTGCTGCTCAAACACATCGGTTTTGCCGTGAGCAACGCCGCCAGCACGCTGGTGCTGAACCTTGGTTTCGGCCACTTCGAACATGCGCCGGGCGACAAGATCAGCCAAGGCTACTTCCGCGCGCTTAACCGTCAGGCAGCCGCTTTCGCGATGCTCGCCGACTTCAGCATGATGCTGCTCGGCGGCGAGCTGAAACGTCGCGAGCGTCTGTCGGCACGACTGGGCGATGTGTTGAGCAACCTGTATCTGGCCTCGGCGGCGCTCAAGCGTTATCACGATCTGGATTCGCCGGCGTACATGGAGCCGCTGTTTCGCTGGGCGATGGAAGAAAGCCTCGGCCAAGCGGAGCGGGCCATGGACGAGTTGCTGCGCAACTTCCCGAACAAAGTCTTCGGTTGCCTGCTGCGCGTCATCGTCTTCCCGTTTGGCCGTCGTCACAAAGGCCCGTCGGACAAACTCGGTGCCGAAGTGGCTGGCGTGATTGGTCGGGCGAAAGGTGATCCGGCGCTGGAAGAACTGCTCGCCGGTTGCTATCGCCCACAGTCGCCGGACGATGCGGTCGGTGCGTTGCAACACGCCAGCGATCTGCTGACGGCCGCGCATCCGCTGCATAAAAAGCTGCATGCGTCGCTGAAAAGCGGTCAGGTCAAACCGGTTGCGGGCGAACACGCGATCGACGCGGCACTTGAAGCGGGCGTGTTGCAAGCAGTGGAAGCGCAGAGCTTGCGCGATGCCGAAGCGGCGCGCCGCAAGGTGATTGATGTCGATGACTTCGACAAAGAAGAGCTGAAACAGGCAGAGGGCAAAGTCCGCTGATCCTGAGACCCATGTCCAAGCGGGCGCAGGAGCTTTATACTCCCGCGCCCGTTTTGCTCTTGAGGACTTATCTCGTGTCCAACGTCGTTGCCGATCATCTTGTGTTGCTCGACCACCTGCGCAGTATCCTGGTCGCCGTAGGTGAGGCCGAACAGGTTCCCGAAGAAAGCCATGCCTTGTTTCTGGAGCGCTTCGACGAACTGCTCGCATCGCTGCCGATCGATCCGATCGAAAGCCAATACCTGGGCCAGGACATCCTGACTCAAGTGATTACCCGTTATCCGCAAATCGCTCACCTGATCCCGCGGGATCTGCTGTGGTTCTTCGCCGGTGACTGCCTGCATTACCTGTCCGATGAAGAAATCGACATGTATCAGGCGCTGGAAGAGCGTCGTTACGAAGCTGAACAGAACGACGAACCGTTCGACTGGAATCAGGAAAAGCAGTTGCTGGCGATGTCCGCTCAGGACAGCAAGCACTGATTTAACATCAAAAGATCGCAGCCTGCGGCAGCTCCTACAGGAAGGCGCATTCCTCTGTAGGAGCTGCCGAAGGCTGCGATCTTTTGCTTTTGCGCTACAACAACCCTTCACTTTCCGGCAGCTCATACGCCATCGCCGCGTTATTCACACTGCCCGCCTTGCCCGGCTTGCTCAACGTCGGCTCCCTCTCCAGACACTCCACCAGATAGTCGATGAACACGCGCAACTTCGGCGGCAAATACCGCGTGGGCGAATGCAACAGCCAGAGTCCACCGTGGTAGGAAGCCAGGAACGTCCAGTCCGGCAACACCTGCACAATCAACTTCTGCTCCAACGCATAACGCGCGGTGAAGTACGGCAGGCTGCCAATGCCAATGTGCTGCAACACCGCGCCCAACCGCACACCCGTATGGTTGGCGGCATATCGACCACGTACTCCGACCGTTACCGACTTACTGCCCTTCTTGAATTTCCAGCGCGCATCGCTCGGGGTTTCGCCCAGGTAAATGCAGCTGTGGTTGAGCAAGTCATGCGGGTGCGTCGGCGTGCCGTGTTCGGCCAGGTATTGCGGGGTGGCGCACAGCATATGGTCGATGGTCAGCAATTGCCGACCGACCAACCCGGCCGGTGGCCGGTCGGTGATGCGAATGGCCAGATCAACATGATCGTCGATCAGATCAACCTGACGGTCCTCCAGCAGCAACTCGACATCGACCTTGGGATAGCGCCGCAAAAACTCCGGCATGTGCGGATGAATCACAAAGCGCCCGACCGCTTTCGGCACGCTGACCCGCACCAGCCCTTCGGCTTCATGCGTGAACTGGCCGCTGATTTCCATCACTGACTTGGCCGCGCTGACCATCTCCTGACAGCGCTTGAACACTTCTTCGCCGCCGTCACTCAAGCGCAGCTTGCGTGTGGTGCGCTGCAACAAGCGGGTGGCCAGAGCTTTTTCCAGGCGGGAAATACTGCGGCTGACTGCGGACGGTGACGACCCCAGTTGGCGGGCTGCTTCAGAGAAGCTGCCGGTCTCCACGACCTTGACGAAAATCGCCATTTCGCCGAGCAGCGGTAGCGGCAGATTTATGCTCACAGCGCACAAGTCCTTTGATGTTTGAACGGATTATCACGTTATTACACGATTCATATAATAAAAACAGAAACTTTAATAAGGGCATGGAATATGACGCTTCGCCTCTTTTTCCATAGCGATCACCTCAAGGCTAATGTGGAAGTGCTCGATTGCACGGCCCATGAGCAAGAATTCGCCGTGGTGCTGCGCGCCACGCTGTTTCATCCGCAGGGTGGCGGCCAGCCTTGCGATACCGGCTGGATCGGAGAAGCCCAGGTTCTGCGCGTGGTGCAGGAGCCGGAGCGGATCATTCATTTCGTCGACCGCCCTGTTCCGCTCGGCATGACCGCTATCCGGGTTGACCAGCCGCGGCGCGAGTTCAACACGCGCATGCATTCTGCCGGGCACCTGATCGGCCATTTTGTCCAGGCCATGGGCTGGATGCCGATCAAGGCGCATCACTGGCCAGACGAAGGCCGGGTGCAATTCAAACCGAGCGACAGTGCACAGGAGGTCGACGCGCAGACCCTCCAGTCCGGGATCGGGCAGTGGATCGACGACGATCTGCCGCGCCTGACCTCGCTGCGTGAAGGCGCACGGGAAATCGGTTTTGGTGAACTGCCGGCCTATGGCTGCGGCGGCACCCACGTTCGTAGCCTGAAGGAGTTGGGCACAGTCACGATCGCGTCCCTGTCGCAGAAGAAGGGCACGCTGTCCGTCCACTACCACGTGGATTGAGCATTTCGGGCGCTGCCCTGCGCAGCGTCCGACGCCGGGGAACCGCACTCGCAGGTTCCGTTGACTATCGATAGATGGACCTAAAAAAATGATGCTAGACGTCGAGCGTCTCGATGAGACGTGCATAAAAAAACTGGCCAACGAAGAAGTCCTCGCCATCCGCGTCAAAGGCTTTTTGCCCACGCCGCTGGCCATCGAAATTGGCGACAAGATTCTCGCTCCAGGCTTTGAGGGGTACATCAACGCACCGAGTATCGGCCGCATCGGCATGGCGTTTTACGAAGCAGAAAACCAGCCGCTGTTGATCGAGGATTACTTCGAACGCGCCACCGGCAATATTGCTGAATTGCGCAATCGCTGCGCGCCCTACTCTTCGCCGGTCGATACCTTGCGCTGCATGCTCGACGAATCCTGGCCGGCCGGCGCGCATCTGGAAAACCTCTACGGTCGCAAAATGTATGTCGGCCTGTCGCGGGTGGTGAAGCCCGGGGTGTGCTTTCTCGCCCACCACGACATTTTTGCCAAGGACGCGCCGGACAGTTTTCAGGCACGCAGCCTCGAAGCGCAATTTGCCTGCAACGTCTACCTGAACATGCCGACCGAGGGCGGCGCGTTGCAGATGTGGGACGACGACATCAGCCCGGATCAGTTCGACGAAATGCGTGGTGACAGTTACGGCATCGACCCGGCGCTGCTCGGTCCGCCAGCGCTTGAAGTACGACCGCAACCCGGCGACTTCATCATGTTCAATTCGCGCTGCATGCACTCGGTGACCCCGGGCGTGGCAGATCCGCGCTTGAGCCTTTCTTTCTTTGTCGGTTATCGCGGCAATGCTTCACCCCTGACTTTCTGGAGCTGAGATGTATTCGAATTACCTGGGCGAGTTTCTGGCGCTGGCCACCATTCACTTTCTCGCCGTGGTCGCTCCCGGCCCGGACTTCGCCGTGACCATCCGCCAAAGCGTACGCTTCGGACGGCTGGTGGGGATTTGCACGGCACTGGGCATCGGCGCGGGAATTTCCGTGCACGTTCTGTACACCTTGCTCGGCGTCGGCGCGTTGATGCACACCACCCCATGGTTGTTGACCGTGGCCAAGGTAGTCGGTGGTGCTTACATTTTGTATCTGGGGGTCAGCCTGATCCGCAGCAAACCGAAAACCACCCTTGAAGGCGAAAAAGCCGCCGATGAACCGTTGGTGGAACAATCGTTGTTCAAGGCGTTCAGCACCGGTTTCCTGACCAACGCCACCAACCCCAAGGCAACGCTGTTCTTTCTGGCGATTTTCACCACGATCATCAGTGCCAGCACGCCCCTGCAAATCCAGGCCTTTTATGGCTTGTGGATGTGTTTTGTGAATGCGTTGTGGTTCGTGATCGTCGCGCTGTTTTTCTCCAGCAACAAGGTGCGCGTGCTGTTCATGCGCATGGGGCACTGGTTCGAACGCAGCATGGGCGTGATCCTGATTCTGTTCGCCGGGCGCTTGATGCTGTCGATGTAAGCGACAAAAAAGTCCCGGCAATCGCTTGCCGGGACTTTTTCATTTCTGCGCCTCTTTTGCGTTTCTGTGCGACAGATCAAGTTTCAGGACTCCCTGGGTAATCGCCCACAGTGTTAGTTTGCAAAATGTTTCTGACGCAACCGTCAGAAATATTTCTCATCAATTGCCCGCAAGGAAAGCCTCCGTAATGGATTTCTCCCTCAAGCAACTGGCCGCCGCTACCCTGATGCTGGCCAGCCTCGCGTCATTCACCAGCGCCGCTCAAGCCAACATCACGCCACAGCAAAGCGCGGTCATCCTGAAATCCTTCGACGACAAAACCGTCACGGATTTCCGCGAGTTTCTGGGCAGTCTGGCCAAGAGCGACATCGCCAAAAGCGAAAATCTCGGCCCGGCCATCAGCGCCTTCCTCGACAACAAGACCCTGACCGCTGAACAACTGAACGAAGTTCACCGTCTGCTGGGTATCTACACCCGCGTGAAATACGGCAAAGCTGCGCTGGAAACCCTGCGTGAACTGGTCGAGATCCCGACCTTTCAGAAGGAAGGTGTGGCCCAGCACGACAACCCTGAGTTCATCAAGATTGCCGCGAAGATCCAGAGCCTGGCCGAATCGTTCAATCTGAAATTCCGCAACGTCGACAACCGCGTTTACGAAATTTCCCTCGACGGCGCAGGCAATGAAGTTGTCGGCATTCACGCCCACGCCGACGTGGTGCCGGTGACGCCGGAAAACTGGGTGCTCAAGGACGGCACCAAGCTTGATCCTTTCAAAGTCACCCTGATTGGCGACCGCATGTACGGACGCGGCACCGAGGATGACAAGAACGGCATCGTTGTCGCGTTGTACGCGATGAAAGTGATCAAGGAAGAAAAGCTGCCACTGGCACGCAACTTCAAACTGCTGGTCGACACCACCGAAGAGACCACTGGCGACGCCATCCCTTACTACTTCGAAAACAACCCGACGCCGGCCTACAACATGGCGCTGGACGGTGGTTACCCGGTGGTGATTGCCGAAAAAGGCTACGGCACCGTGATGGCCAAATTTGCCAAACGCACAGCCGAAGGCAAAGGCGCGGAAATCACCTCGATGACCGGCGGCCTGGCGACCAACCAGATTCCTTCGGCGTCCGTCGTCACATTGCTGACCGACAAACCTGCCGAACTGGCCGCCAGCCTGCAAAAGGCCGGCAACGAGTTCGCCAAGCACAATGGCGGCAACTTCGAAGTGGCGGCCAAGGTTGACGGTAAAGACGTCAAGCTGACGGTGACCGGCGTTTCTGCGCACTCCTCCGAACCGGAGTCCGGCGTGAACCCGGTGGCGCGCATGCTGGTGTTCATCAATAGCCTGAACGGTAAAGTTGCCCTCAAGCACAACCAGTTCACCGATGCCGCCCGCTACGCCGCCGACAACTGGGGCCTGGATTACTTGGGCAACACTTTGAAGGTGGGCTTCTCCGACAGTTTCATGGGTCCGTTGACCACCTCTCTGACGTATGTCGGTGAGGATGACAAAGCCTTCAAACTGGCGGTGAACCTGCGCGTGCCGAAGGGCAAGTCGCCAGAAAAACTCAAGGCTGAAATCGCTGACAAACTCAGTGCCTGGACGAAGAAAACTCACGTCGCAGTGGCCTTCGATTACTCGGTTGCCGAACCGATGTACCGTAATCCGGAAGGTGAGTGGGTCAAGGCGTTGCTGGCCGTATCTACAGAAAACCTCGGCATGAAGCACGAGTTCGGCACCTCTGCCGGTGCCACGTCGGTGCATGAACTGCCTAACGGCGTGCAATTCGGCCTGGCACGCCCTGAGGTGAAATACACCGGACACACCGATGGCGAATTCAAGACCGTTGACCAGTTCTTGCTGGACCTGCAAATCGTCACCGAAATGATGGGCCGCATCGGGCAACTGCCGAAGCTGTGATCGATCGTTCGAATCCGGTCAGCGCATGGCCGGGTTCTGGCAGACGCAAAAAAAGGACCGTGAAGGTCCTTTTTTGTGGGCGACGACAAATCGCGCACAAACAAAAACGCCGATCATCACTGATCGGCGTTTTTGTTGAATATGGAGCGGGAAACGAGACTCGAACTCGCGACCCCGACCTTGGCAAGGTCGTGCTCTACCAACTGAGCTATTCCCGCAATGGCGTCCCCTAGGGGACTCGAACCCCTGTTACCGCCGTGAAAGGGCGGTGTCCTAGGCCACTAGACGAAGGGGACACAGGCTACAACTTTCACTAATAAAAACGCCGCTCACTGAGCGGCGTTTCTAGAATTTGGAGCGGGAAACGAGACTCGAACTCGCGACCCCGACCTTGGCAAGGTCGTGCTCTACCAACTGAGCTATTCCCGCAAATGGCGTCCCCTAGGGGACTCGAACCCCTGTTACCGCCGTGAAAGGGCGGTGTCCTAGGCCACTAGACGAAGGGGACACGCTACCCGGAACACATGGTGTGTGTTTCGGTGTCCAGATCCGCGTCCGAAGATTTGGTTCTGGTTTCACTCAGCACCGCCCGAAAGCACTGCTGTTTAAAAATGGAGCGGGAAACGAGACTCGAACTCGCGACCCCGACCTTGGCAAGGTCGTGCTCTACCAACTGAGCTATTCCCGCATTGGCGTCCCCTAGGGGACTCGAACCCCTGTTACCGCCGTGAAAGGGCGGTGTCCTAGGCCACTAGACGAAGGGGACACACTACAACTTCACTCCCTACCGCGTTTCGCTGTGCGCTTTACGCTGTAAGTGGCGCGCATTCTATGGATGGATTGAGAGGTCGTCAACCCCCCGATATAAATTTATTTAAATCAATGACTTCGCCCTGCTTTGCGAGGCCGATCGGGCTTTTCCGTCGCCCGACGTTTGACGCCTATATTCCGCCACCCGCCAAGACGTTATAGTCAGCGCACAGTGATGGCAATCTGCACATCAAGCGCCAGCATTCATATAAGCAGCACGCGGCCGATACAGATTGAACCTGCCGATCCAACTCGTCGAGCGGCGCTAGGCGCCTAAATGCCCAGCCACTACACTCGCATGCGAACCCTATAAAGAGGTCTTACCGGTGACACCACTCATGATCACCCTGCTAGTCATAGCCGGGATCGCAATTCTGATCGCCATTGGCTACATGAACCATGTGGTGGAAAACAACAAACTGGAGAAGGCCCGCACCAAAGTCGAACTCAACGACCGCCTGCGCCGCTGCGGCGAACTGACCGAGACCTTCCCCGGCCAGTTCATGACCCCCGGCCTCAAACTGCTGTTGACCCGTCTGGAACTCAACGTCTGCCAGCGCCTGTTGAACCTGGAAAAAACCAGCGCCACCACCAAAGCTCGTATCACTGAACTGAGCGCACTGGTCGCTCAGGGCGAATCAATCCCGGTCAACAACCCGCCGGCGCCGATCCTGACCGAAGCCAAAGCCAAGGACGTGCGCTTCCTCCTCGAAGCCTTGCACGGCCAGATCACCCGCGCTGCCCACGACGGCTTCCTGCCGCCAAACGAAGCCAAGCAGTGGATTCGTGAAGTCCGCCACATCCTGGTGCTGCTGCACATCGAGTTCTTCAACAACCTCGGCCAACAGTCCCTGCAACAAAACCAGCCCGGCCAGGCCCGCCTCGCCTTCGAACGCGGCGTGCAATACCTGCGCAAACAGCAGGATCCGCAGATATACGCCGAACAACTGCAATACCTGGAAAAACTGCTGGCCCGTGCCAACGCCCAGGTCATGGACAAAATTGCCCCGGTCGAAGGCGAAGAGAACCAACTGACAGCCGGCCTCAAAGACGTCGAGGCGGACGCAGACTGGAAGAAGAAAGTCATCTACGACTGATCGCAGGGGATGAAAGAGAAGCCACCGAGGGGTGGCTTTTTTTGTGGGTGGTCGAGGGAGATTGGGGGGGAATGTCAGGCCGCTATCGCTGGCAAACCAGCTCCCACAGGGATTGGGTACTGTTTTAGAAATGGTTAGAGCGCTATCGCGAGCAAGCTTTGCTTCTGCAAAAGAAGATCAAAAGATCGCAGCCTTCGGCAGCTCCTGCATGAAACTTGTGCACATTCAATCGTGGAGGGGCTGCCGAGGGTCAGAGCCGAAAGTGGCCGACCATCGAGCGCAACTCATTGCCCAACTGCGCCAGCTCAACACTCGACGCCGCATTCCCGCGCATCGCCAGCGACGACTGATCTGCACTCGCCCGAATACTCGTGACGCTGCGATTAATCTCCTCAGCCACCGAACTCTGCTCCTCGGCCGCCGCCGCAATCTGCTGATTCATTTGCTGAATCAACGAAACCGCTGCCGCAATACTCCCCAGCGCACTCTCCGTCTGCAACGCATCACTGACTGCCAGCTTCACCAGCTCACCACTGCCCTGAATCTGCTGCACCGACCAATGCGCCGCTGCCCGCAACGCACTGACCAAGCGCTCGATCTCCTCGGTCGATTGTTGCGTGCGCCGCGCCAACGCACGCACCTCATCCGCCACCACTGCGAAGCCCCGGCCCTGCTCCCCGGCCCGCGCCGCTTCGATTGCCGCGTTGAGCGCCAGAAGATTGGTCTGCTCGGCCACGCTCTTGATCACCTCGAGCACCGTTCCGATATTCTGAATTTCCGCGCTCAGGCTCTCGATGCTGGAACTGGCCGATGACGCCGAATCCGCCAACTGCTCGATCCGCGCCATGCTCTGACGCACCACCTGCTGACCACTCTCGACCTTGCCATCCGCCGTTTGTGCGGCCAACGCCGCTTCTTCGGCGTTGCGCGCCACATCGTGTACGGTTGCGGTCATCTGATTCATGGCCGTGGCAACCTGCTCGGTTTCCTCTTTTTGGCTGCTGACCTCAAGGTTGGTCTGCTCAGTCACCGCCGACAATGATTGCGCCGAACTGGCCAGTTGCTCGATGCCCGCCTGCAAGCCGCTGACAATCGTGCTCAACCCCGCGCCCATCTGTTGCATGGCCTGCATCAACTGGCCTATTTCGTCCCGTCGCGTCACTTGCACCGTGGCGCTCAAATCGCCGGCAGCAATCTGCTGCGCCACCTGAATCACGCTGCGCAACGGCGCCACGATCAAGCGGGTAATAACCCATGCGGCGATCAGGCCCACCAACAATGCCAGCGCCGACGACCCAAGAATCAGCAACGAATTTTTCTTCAGCTCCGCCTGCATCGCACCGTCTTCAGCGACATAGGCCTGATTGACCCGCTCCACCACTTGCGCGGCGCGCTGGTGCAATTGTTCGTAGACGGTTTTTTCCTGCGCCAGCAGTCCGGTGTATTCGGCGAGTTTGTCGTTGAACCCGGCGATGTGCCCGGACACCTCATTGAGCACCGTCAGATAGCCCTCGTCCTTGACCGTTGCTTTCAGCTCCTCGGCCTGTGCCTGAGCCTGCGCCGCCTGTTCGATGTTGCCCTTGCCCGCACTGTCGGCATCGCCCTTGCGGCTTTGGTCCAGACGAATTCGCGCCTCGTTCATCGCTTGCAGCATCAAGCGCGAAACCTGGCTGACCTGACTGGCTTGCTCGATAAACTGCGCACCGTCCTTGCCCTCGGTGTCTTTCAATGTATAAGCACCATCATCGGCCAGCCCGGCCTGCAACACATCGAGATTGTTGGCCACGCTGGACACCGACCAACTGGCCATCTCCAGCGCCAGATCCTTGGCTTGTGTCAGCGATACGAACTCATCGAACGCCTTGCGATAGGCCCCCAGCGACTGCTCGACATCCGTCATCACCGCCACATTGGAGGGCGACAGCGCCTTGAGTTCGTTGGCCTGGGCAATCAGCCCATCGACGCCTTGACGCAAGGCATCGGCGGTTTTCGGGTCACCGCGCAAAGCGTATTCCTGCTCCAGCAGGCGCACCTTGAGCAGGCCACTGTTCAGCGCAGACATCTGCTTGAGCCCCTCGAAGCGCTGACTGATGGTCTGCAGGGACCAGACCCCGATGGCCGCGACCAGCGCGGTCAACAACAGCACCAGGACAAACCCGACACCCAGTTTTTTCGCCATACCGAGGTTGGCAAAACGTCCTTGCACGGCCGAAATCATTGCGCGTAGTCCTCTGCCATAGTCTGTGCACGAAGATTCGCAACGGCCACGAACCAGCACAAGTCTCTGGCGTCGGAATAATGGCAAAAAGCTACGCTCGCGTCGTTTTCAGAACACTCGAGGTCGATCCGCACAGGTACTGCGAAAAAACTGCCGAGCCCGAGGGTCGCAGGCGTAGGCGACGTTGATCCGGTGCCACTCGCTGGCCTCACCGCTGGGGCTGAAGGCGTTCGGCGCAGACAACACCACATCATTACGCTGCGCGTGTCGGCGCAGACGCACATGATCGGTCATGGAAGAGCGCGCCCAGATGAACAACCCGCCGGTCGGCTTGCCGAAAACCTCCCAGTCAGCGTCTTCGAGCGCTTGCAACGCCGCTGCACGATCGGTATTCAAACGCTGGCACTGGCGCTGCACCAGTTTTCGATAAGCGCCGCTGCCCAAAAGGCTGGCCAGCACCGCCTCGCTGAAACCGCAAGCGCCCAGGCAACTGATCATCTTGACCTGCGCCAGCCGGGCGATCAGCTCGGCGTCAGCCAGAATGAAACCGACCCGCAGCGAACTGCTCAGGGTTTTCGAAAAACTGCCCACATAAATAACCTGTTCATCCAGCGCCGCCAGTCGCGTGCCGTTACCACTGTGCAGGTCGGCGTAGACATCATCTTCAATCACGCGCACGCCGTGCAGCCTGCACAGCTGCAGGATCTGCTGTGCCACAGTCGCCGTCAGGCTGGTGCCGGTCGGGTTGTGATGATGACTGTTGATAAACATCGCGACCGGCTGAAACTCCTGCAGCAGCGCCTCGAGTGCGACAACATCGGGCCCCAGCGGGGTGCGGCGCACCTCAAGCATGTGCACGCCATGCAAGCGCAGCAGGTTGAACAACGGCGCATAACCCGGGGTTTCAACCACCACGCAATCCCCGGCCCGCAACAGCGTCCGAACGATCAGATCAAGCGCGTGGCTGGCCCCCGCCGTGGTCAGTAGCTGGCTTTCATGGGCTTCGATGCTGAGGGTTTTAAGGCGTTTGACGATCTGCTCTCGCAGGGTGAAAAGGCCCAATGCCGAGCTGTAGCCGAACAGACTGGCCATGTCGGTGCGGGCGACCTGCCTGATCGCGTAGCTCAGGTCGTCAGACTCACGCCAGCCCTGAGGCAAACCGCCGCTCCCCAGCTTCAGGCCGCCCACCGTTGCACACATCCCTGCGCAGCCGACCTCGCCGGCCGTTCTGCTCAGCGTTTTGGGTGACGCCGCCACCATAAATCCCGCGCCCTGACGTGAGGCCAGAATGCCTTGGGCAACCAGCCGTTCGCAGGCCTCGGTCACACAGGACTGACTGAGCAGATTGCCCCGGGCAATTTGTCGAACCGAGGGCAGACGCGTGGCGGGTGGCACGCCACTTCGCATGATCCAGTCAGTGAGTCCGTCAACAATCTGCTGCACTACCGGCACCAATGCCTGGCGGTCAATTCTCAATTCCATGAGCTCGTAAACTCCTGTCCGTTTTGCTGGCGGCAGTAAATCACAGCCGCGCCGCACAGGCTGTGCGACAACGCCGTCAAAAGCGACCGTTCTAACGCCTTGATACACATTGTTTAGCGGATACACAGAGCAGGCTGCCGGCATAAAAAAACCCGCACCAGGGCGGGTTGGTTTTCAGGCGCGGCTTCAGAACGCGGTGACGCCACCGTCCACGGCCAGCGAGTGCCCTGTGGTGAAGGCGGCGCCGTCGCTGCACAGGTACAGCACGGCGCTGGCGATCTCCTCGACTTTGCCGATACGGCCGACCGGGTGCATGGCATTGGCGAACTCGCCCTTCTTCGGATCAGCCTCATAGGCACGACGAAACATGTCGGTGTCGATCACCGCCGGGCACACCGCATTGACGCGGATTTTCTTCTTCGCGTATTCAATGGCTGCCGATTTGGTCAGGCCGATCACCGCGTGTTTCGACGCCGCATAGATGCTCATTTTCGGCGCTGCGCCAAGTCCGGCCACCGAGGCGGTGTTGACGATCGCCCCGCCGCCCTGCGCCAGCAGCAATGGCAACTGATACTTCATGCACAGCCAGACGCCTTTGACGTTGACGCCCATGATCGCGTCGAACTCGTCCATTGAGCCTTCCGCCAGTTTGCCCTTCTCGATCTCGATGCCGGCATTGTTGAAGGCGTAGTCGAGACGGCCGTAGGTATTGATCACCTCGCCCATCAGATTTTTCACTTCGCTTTCGACGGTCACGTTGCAACGCACGAAGGTCGCTTCGCCGCCGGCTGTACGAATCAGCGCCACGGTGCCCTCGCCCCCCGCGGTATCCAGATCGGCGACCACCACTTTCAAGCCTTCGGCGGCGAATGCCTGGGCGGTCGCACGGCCGATGCCGTTGGCCGCGCCTGTGACTACGGCAACCTGACCGGAAAACGTCATGCTCATTGTTATGTCCTCGAACGCAAAGATGCAGGGGGATGCTTGTCGTTGCAGCATAGCGACAGCGGGTTACCAGACGTCAGCACTATCCAGTGGCTGTTTAAGTGCTCATGCGTCGCAGTGATAAACCTGTGCGGGTGACTATCACTGCACTGGATCGACTAGCATTCGCCGCATCAGCCAACCTTGCGACGTTGCCGTCGAAGGTCTATCAACAAAGCTTCATTCAACTCGAGTGCCTGTCATGACTTCCCAGACCAATCGCCAGTTCCTGCTCGCCAAACGCCCGGTGGGTGCGGCCACCCGCGAGACTTTTACCTATCAGGAAGTACCGGTCGGCGAGCCGGCGGCGGGACAGATTCTGGTCAAGAACGAATACCTGTCCCTCGACCCGGCCATGCGTGGCTGGATGAACGAGGGCAAGTCCTACATCCCGCCGGTCGGTCTCGGTGAGGTGATGCGCGCACTGGGCGTAGGCAAAGTCATCGCCTCGAACAATCCAGGGTTTGCTGTTGGGGACTACGTCAACGGTGCCATTGGCGTGCAGGATTATTTCCTCGGCGAGCCCAGAGGTTTCTACAAAGTCGATCCGAAACTGGCGCGGCTGCCGGTGTATCTGTCCGCACTGGGCATGACCGGCATGACCGCGTATTTCGCCCTGCTGGATGTCGGCGCACCGAAGGCTGGCGACACCGTGGTGCTGTCCGGGGCGGCGGGTGCGGTGGGCAGCATTGCCGGGCAGATCGCCAAGATCAAAGGTTGCCGCGTGGTGGGTATTGCCGGCGGCGCCGACAAGTGCAAGTTCCTGATTGATGAACTGGGTTTCGACGGCGCCATCGATTACAAAAACGAAGACGTGATCGCCGGCCTCAAGCGCGAATGCCCGAAAGGCGTGGACGTGTATTTCGATAACGTTGGCGGTGACATTCTTGACGCCGTGCTCAGCCGCCTGAACATGAAGGCGCGGGTGGTGATCTGCGGTGCGATCAGTCAGTACAACAATAAAGAGGCGGTCAAAGGCCCGGCCAATTACTTGTCGCTGCTGGTCAACCGCGCGCGCATGGAAGGTTTTGTGGTGATGGATTACGCGGCGCAATACGCCAGCGCGGCGCAGGAAATGGCCGGCTGGATGGCCAAGGGGCAGCTCAAGAGCAAGGAAGACATCGTCGAAGGCCTGGAGACCTTTCCGGAGACGCTGATGAAGTTGTTCAGCGGTGAGAACTTTGGCAAGTTGGTGTTGAAGGTTTAACGTCGAAGATCAAAAGATCGCAGCGTACCGCAGCTCCTACAGGGGTTTACATAACCTGTAGGAGCTGCCGAAGGCTGCGATCTTTTAACGTTTTCGACCACAAGACAGGCAAGATCAAAAGATCGCAGCGTGCCGCAGCTCCTACAGGATCAGGCGATTTCGGCTACAACTGCTGCCAGCGCCTGCGCCGGGTCAGCCGCCTGGCTGATCGGACGACCAATCACCAGATAATCGGAACCGGCATCCAGCGCCTGACGCGGGGTCAGAATGCGGCGCTGATCGTCCTGCGCGCTGCCCGCCGGGCGAATCCCCGGGGTCACCAGTTGCAGCGACGGGTGCGCGGTTTTCAGCGCCGTCGCTTCCAGCGCCGAGCACACCAGACCGTCCATGCCAGCCTTCTCGGCCAACGCGGCCAGACGCAACACTTGCTCTTGCGGCTCGATGTCCAGGCCGATACCGGCCAGGTCTTCACGTTCCATCGAGGTCAGCACGGTCACGCCTATCAGCAATGGCTGCGGGCCGCTGCGCTTGTCCAGTTCTTCACGGCAGGCGGCCATCATGCGCATACCGCCGGAGCAATGCACGTTGACCATCCACACGCCCATCTCGGCGGCGGCTTTCACGGCCATCGCGGTGGTGTTGGGAATGTCGTGGAATTTCAGATCGAGGAATACTTCAAAACCCTTGTCACGCAGGGTGCCGACGATTTCCGCGGCGCAACTGGTGAACAGTTCCTTGCCCACTTTGACCCGGCACAGTTTCGGGTCCAACTGGTCGGCCAGCTTCAGTGCGGCGTCACGGGTGGGGAAATCCAGGGCGACGATGATAGGAGTCTGGCAGGCGGACATGAATGGGCTCTCAGGCAGGTCGAAATCGGCGCGCATTGTAGCGGAACCGGCGGCGGCGCGGCACCCGATGATCGGTAAATCGTCGCGCCGACCGTGATCAGCATAGCGCTCGCTGCTATTGTGTCGACTCCGATACACAACCGACACGCCAGCAACAAGCGCCCGCGCTAGCCTCGCCAGCCGCAACACGCCCTTACATCAGCACTTCCCGCCTCACGGCCGGACGCCTATGCTGAAACCACAACCTCGCAGCCCATCTTTGTGGTTGGCGGCCTACCTGGCAGACGAACAGCCTCATGCACAACACCCAAACGACCGCGACTGATGAGCCTAAAGACGACAAGCGCTGGAGCATTCGCGCGTTGATCGTCGACGACGATGTGCCGATCCGCGAGCTGATGATCGACTACCTCGCCCGCTTCAACATTCACGCCAGCGGCGTCACTGACGGTGCAGCGATGCGCGTGGCGATGCAGGCCGAACATTTCGACGTCGTCGTGCTCGACTTGATGCTGCCGGGTGAAGACGGTTTGTCGCTGTGCCGCTGGTTGCGCGCCGAATCGGACATCCCGATCCTGATGCTCACCGCACGTTGCGAGCCGACCGACCGCATCATCGGCCTGGAATTGGGCGCCGATGACTACATGGCCAAGCCATTCGAACCGCGCGAATTGGTCGCGCGCATTCAAACCATTCTGCGCCGGGTACGCGATGACCGTACCGAGCAACGCGCCAATATTCGCTTCGACAATTGGCGCCTGAACAGTGTCTTGCGTCAGTTGATCGCCGACGATGGCCTCGTGGTGCCGCTGTCCAACGCCGAATTCCGTTTGCTGTGGGTTTTCATCGAACGCCCGCGCCGGGTGCTCAGCCGCGAACAATTGCTCGATGCCGCCCGTGGTCGCTCGATTGAAGCGTTCGACCGCAGCATCGACCTGCTGGTGTCACGCTTGCGGCAGAAACTCGGTGACGATCCAAAAGCTCCACAGTTGATCAAAACCGTGCGCGGTGAGGGTTATCTGTTCGACGCCAGGGATATCGGCTGATGCGGGCGCGCTTCGACACGCTGTTCGGTCGCCTGTTTGGCGTGCTGTTCGTGGCGATTGTCCTGGCGCACCTGTTGGCTTTTGCCTGGTTCCACCATTACGGACCGCCGCCCCCTCCGCCGCCGCCTGAATTCTCCCAAGCGTTTGACGGCCAGCGGCCCGCGCAAAGTCCACACTTCGAAATCCGTCCGCCGCGCCCCTGGTTTGGCGGGCCGGTGGTGCCACTGACCTTTCAATTCATTACTTTGATGATTGCTGCCTGGTACGGCGCGAAACTGCTCAGTCGGCCGATCCAGCGTTTGAGTGACGCCGCTGAACGCCTCAGCGAAGACCTCGACAGCCCACCGCTGGACGAGTCCGGCCCCCGTGAGGCGCGGCAGGCGGCGCACACCTTCAACCTGATGCAACAACGCATTCTCGAGCAGGTTCAACAGCGCTCGCGCATGCTCGGTGCCGTCTCCCACGACCTGCGCACACCGCTGTCGCGCCTGAAACTGCGCCTGGAAAACATCAGTGACGACAAGCTGCAAAGCCAGATGCGCCAGGACCTCAACGACATGATCGGCATGCTTGACGCCACCCTCACCTACCTGCACGAACAGCGCACCAGCGAAGCCTTGCAGTTGATGGACGTGCAGGCGCTGGTCGAATCGTTGTGCGAAAACGCTCAGGATCAGGGCGCTGACGTTGAGGTCAACGGCCACTGCGCACCCTTGCCGGTGCAACCGATGGCGCTGCGCTCGTGCCTCAACAACCTGTTGGACAATGCCCTGCGCTATGCCGGCCAGGCACGCATCGAACTGCACGATCAACGTGAACAGTTGCTGATCCGCGTGATCGATCACGGCCCGGGAATTGCCGAGGACAAGCGTGAAGCGGTGTTTGAACCGTTTTATCGCCTGGAAGGTTCGCGTAACCGCAATTCTGGCGGTGTCGGTCTGGGCATGACCATCGCCCGCGAGGCCGCGCAGCGTTTGGGTGGACAACTCAATCTGGAAGAAACCCCGGGCGGCGGCCTCACCGCGATCATTCGCCTGCCGCGCCCCTGAAAACACCACCGTTCCCTGTAGGAGTGAGCCTGCTCGCGATAGCGATTTATCTGTGAGAGTTGCTTTGCCTGACACACCGCCATCGCGAGCAGGCTCACTCCTACAGGGTTCGTGGAGCGCTTTCAGTCTGTGTACCCCTCGGTACAAACCTCACATACCCCTGACAACTTAATCCCTGAGGCTGCATAAGCCGGTATACCCACCGGTTTTCCATTCCAGGGAGTGAGTCCGATGATCGGTAGCGTCAGCAACTACACGAGCTATACCAGCACCAGCAGCACGACCACGCAAAATGCACGCAGCCAGCAACTGCAAAAAGAACTGTTCGCCAAACTCGACAGCAACGGCGACGGCGCGGTGGATCAGGACGAACTGAACAGTGCCCTGTCGCAAAAGTCCGACGACGGCCTGCTGGTCAGCCTGAGCAAGCAATTCGGTGATCTGGACAGTGACGGCAGCGGCGGCCTCAGCGCCGAAGAAATGACCGCCATGGCGCCACCACCGCCACCGTCCGGCAATCAACCGCCGAACACCGACCTCGCCGACGCCCTGATCAGCGCCCTCGACACCGATGGTGACGGCGCCATCAGCAGCGACGAACTCAGCAGCGGCCTGACCAGCGCCGGCAGCACCGCCGACAGCAGCAAAATCTTCTCGGCTCTGGACAAGAACGAAGACGGCGTCGTCAGCCAGGACGAACTCACCGCCAGCCTGACCCCACCGCCACCACCGCCACCGCCAATCAACAGCGACGAATTGTTCGGTCAACTCGACGCCGATGGCGATGGCAGCGTGAGCGCGACCGAACTGAGCAGCGCACTGCAAGCCAGCGACAGCACCTCATCGAGCAGCACCGACACCAGCGCCGCACTGCTCAAAGTCCTGGACAGCGACAGCAGCGGTGGCGTGAGCAGCGACGAGTTGAAAGCGGCATTGCAAGCGGGACGCGAACGTCCGGATGACCAACAAACAGCCTCGACCCAAAGCACCACCGAAGCGCTGAACCGCATGATTGCCAACCTGAGCAAACAGTATTCGCTGGAGCAAACGGCGTCGGTGGGCAAGTATTTGAACGTCGCGACGTGAGTTGACCGGGTGAACGGTGATCGTTTCTAGGCGGGGTCTGGAAACGGTCATTTATGTGCCTTGCGGAGGATATTGGCGGGCTGCAATACCCCATCGCGAGCAGGCTCACTCCTACAGTTTGAATAGTGTGCATTCAGAGGGAAATGGGTTGACTGGCAGGCCATCATCGCTGGCAAGCCAGCTCCCACAATTTGAATCGGGTACGTTCAGAGGTAAATCGGACGGCTGTCAGACCGCCATCGCGAGCAGGCTCACTCCTACAGAAATCAAAAGCCGACCGCATGCTTCTAACCACTCAACACAATGAGCGTTAGCTCGAGTGCAGCTCTTGATCTTGATCTGAAGGCCCATCGGCAGGCTCCCACAATTTGAATCGGGTGCATTCAGAGGGAAATGGGTTGGCGGTCAGGCCGTCATCGCGAGCAGGCTCACTCCTACAGAAATCAAAAGCCGACCGCGTGCTTCTAACCACTCAACACAATGAGCGTTAGCTCGAGTGCAGCCCTTGATCTTGATCTGAGGGCCCGTCGGCAGGCTGAGTGGAGGGATTGATCCGGGGGTGGGAGCGCAGCGACCGTTCGACGAAGTCGAACACATCGAGAGGAGGTGCCGCGCAGCAAACCGGAGGCGATGCCCCCGGATCGATCCCGGAGCGAAGGAACCCCGAGCCCCAGCGAGCGGGCCGTACGCCAGGGCAAAGCCTTTTGGTTCCTTTTTGGCGTTTGAAAAAGGGACTCGCTGTAAGGGCGAAACCGTCAGTAGCCACACCCGCAGAAACGGATATTCACTCAAACAAAAAAATCAACGCCGCTCCTCAACCCGCGACTGACTCTTGCTCCAATCCGTCAACAAACTGTAAGCCACCGCCAACAACGTAGGCCCGATAAACAAACCGATAAACCCAAACGCAATCAACCCGCCAAACACCCCGAGCAAAACAATCACCAACGGCAAATTCCCGCCGCGGCTGATCAGATACGGCTTGAGCACGTTATCCACGCCACTGATGATGAACGTCCCCCAGATCCCGAGAAACACCGCCATCCCATACTCACCCTTCCAGGCCAGCCAAGCCGTGGCCGGCACCCACACCAACGGCGGCCCCATCGGAATCAGACTGAGCAGGAACGTCACAATCCCCAACACCAGCGCCCCCGGCACCCCGGCAATCAGAAAGCCGATCAACGCCAGAATCGCCTGCGCCGCCGCCGTACCAATCACCCCGTTGACCACCCGCTGCACCGTACCGGCCACCAGCTCGATGTAATACCCGGCACGATCACCGATCAACCGCTCCAGCAGACTGTGCACAAACGCCGCCAGTCGCGGCCCGTCACGGTAGAAAAAGAACACAAAGACAATGCTCAGCGTCAGCTCGAGAATCCCGCCCCCAATCTGCGCACTGCGCGCCAGCAACCAGTTGCCGACCTGCCCCAGATACGGCTTGATCGACACCATCAATGCCGCGCCCTGCTGATCGATGCTGTTCCAGAGGCCGACCAGCCGTTCGCCCACAAACGGCACAGTGCCCAGCCAGACCGGCGCCTCCGGCAGGCCATCAACCTGTACATCTTTGATAAACGCCGTGGCATCGCGCACATGATCGGCCAGGTTGAACCCCAGCCAGACCAGCGGCGCCGCCACCAGCAACATCCAGCCGAGGGTCAAAATCGCCGCAGCCAAAGCCTCGCGTCCCTTGAGCAATCGGGTCAGCAAGCGCATCAGTGGCCAACTGGCGAACGCCAGCACCGCGCCCCAGAACAGCGCCGACCAGAACGGCGCCATCACCCAGAAGCTGGCGCCAAACAACACCAGCAGCAGGATCTGCACCAGCAGTCGATCGTTATTGAGCATGTGAGATCTCGAAAAAGTCAGTCAGGCCAAGAGTAGGCGAACACGCCACGCGTGCTCGCCCGGCACAGCTTAACGCAACAGATCGATGCGCAGGCCCACGCCATCGACGCTGCCTGTCTCCATGCGTGCCGCGCGCACGCCCTGATTGATCAGGGCCTGGCGCCACGCTTCGGCTTTCGGCCCGGACACCGTGATCCGCTGGGTGGTGTCGAGGTTCAAGCCCCGGGAGATCAGCCGCAGCCAGGTGTCATCCGGATCATTCACCAGTTTCGGGAAATCCAGCTCGCCGGTGCTTTTGAGCTGGCGCAGCAGGGTCGCCGAGGTGGGCAACAGCTCGCCCAACGGTGCCGCAGCCTCGAACTGCTCGACGTGCAGATAAGCTTTGCGATTGCCGCGAGTGATGCTGTAGAGCGCCACCAGCGTGTTGTCGCGCGGAGCGGCCAGTCTCAACAACAGATACGCCTGTTGTTCATCGGCGCCGTACAGCTTGGAGTTGCCGAACACCTCATTGGCCCACAGGCTGCTCTCGCCGCAATCGCGGGCCTGGCACCAGAACAGCAACTCGGCGTCCTGTTTTTGCAGGGCCTCGCGGGCGGCGGTGAAGGCTTCGGTGGCGGAGTGTTCGGGCGGCAGCTCGTAGGTCACCGACGTGGTCTGGCCACGGGCAGTGACCTGGCCGTCGAAACGTAATTGGCCGCTGATCTTGCGGATCGAGCCCAGCGGGTAGATGCGCTCGAGCTCGACGCTCGGCCGATAGTCGACAATTTGCGCATCGGCCAGGCGCGGCACGATCTGCAGATCCTGACTGCCAGGCACATCGGCGGCGAAAGAAACGGAACTGAAACAGCACAGCGCCAACAGACTGAGTGACCGCGTAGTCAGGCTCATCGGATCGGCATGACTGTGTTATTCGGGGTCGCAGCGGTATAGAAATCCATCGTGGTTGTCTCCCATTTCAACCCGCCCAGCCTCGACAGTTGCCTGCGGCAAGTCAAGGAATGGCGAAGAAGCGATTGAAACAGTCTGCGACAAGATCCGCCCCGGCCTCGTCGTTCAGGTGCAAATGGTGCCCGCCTGGCAACTGTTCCCGGCTAAAGGGTAGACGCTCCAGCAACTCCGGGTGCCTGGCCAGCATGCCGTCGGCGGCGACCACCAATTGCGCGGGGCAGCCGATGCGCGCAACGAACGCCATTGCCTGCTCCTCGGTCAGGCGCAGTGGCGACGGCAAGGTCAGGCGATTGTCGGTGCGCCACGTGTAACCGCCAGGCACCGGCATCAGTCCACGCTGAGCCAACAACTGCGCCGCTTCGCGACTGACCGCTACCAGACCTTTCATGCGCGCTTCGATCGCACGGTCGAGGGTGTTGTAAACCGGTTTGCGCTTCTCGCGCAGATCCAGTTGCGCTTGCAGGGCCATGCCCATGCGCTCGGCAGCATTTTCGCCTTTGTCCGTAGGAGGAATCACGCCATCAATCAACGCCAGATGCGTGATGCGCTCCGGCAATGAACCCGCCAGCACCATGGACACAATGGCGCCCATCGAATGCCCGAGCAGGCCGAAACGCTGCCAGCCCAGTTGCTCGGCGACTTGCAACACGTCATGGGCGTAATCCCACAACGCATAGCCAGCCCCCTGCGGCCGATGCCCGGAATGCCCGTGCCCGGCCATGTCCAGCGCAATAATGCGCAAGCCCTTCAGCTTCGGCGCCAACCGGGCGAAGCTGTTGGCGTTGTCGAGCCAGCCGTGCAGGGCAATGACCGGCAAACCGTCCTCGGGCCCGAACAAATGCGCCGCCAGTTCGATGTGTGGCAGGCTCAGGCGCACTTCTTCAAAGGTCGGGCTCATGCGCAATCCTTGTCCTGACGGTTTTCCCAGCGGCTAAACAGGGTCTTCAGCAACCGCGCCGTGTCTTGCGGGCGCTCGAGCGGAAACATGTGGCCGCCGGGCATGCTCAGCGCTTCGCCTTGCGGCATGCGCGAGACGAAACGGGTGTGATGGCGCATCACCACGCTGCTCTTGTGTCCGCGCACCACCGCCAGCGGCACCTGCAATTGGCGAGTGCGGCCCGGGCTGGTGTGCGGCACACCGCGATAGATGCTGATTTCGGTTGCCGGATCAAAACGCAGGCGCAGCTTGTCGCCGACCGGATGTAGACCGTGTTGCAAATAGGCGTCGAAGCACTCCGGGTCGAAACCGCGAAACAGGGTTTTGCCGGCAAAGTAGCTGCGTGCGCTGTCGAGATCGGCAAACTCTTCACGCCGGCCCAACGTGCGGCCGGCCGGTGTCAGCCTGTCGATAAAACCGAAACGCTTGGCTGCGCGGATCACCCACTGATCGGTACGGGTCAGCACCGGCGAATCAAGCATCACCACGCCGCGATACAGTTCAGGGCAACGCAGTGCTGCGTGCAGGTGCAGGACGCCACCAAAGGAATGACCGACGCCCCACACGGGCTGATCCTGCTGTTGCAAGTGATGGATCAGCTCATCGACCAGGTTGTACCAGTTGTCGTCCGCCGGAAAACGCGGGTCATGGGCATGTTGCTCCAGATGCGCGACCCGGTACTCGGGCGCCAGCGCCGCGAACAACTTGCCATAGGTGCCCGAGGGAAACCCGTTGGCGTGGGCGAAAAAGATCGGTTGCGACATGCGGGCAAATCCATGAGCGGGAAACGTGGGGTTGATTGTCCGTAAGACCTTGCCTCACAGCAATGACCATAACTGCCAGAAAGGGTGGTGGAGATGCTTCAGAAGCAAAAGATCGCAGCCTGACATATGTACCCCTGTAGGAGTTGCCGAAGGCTGCGATCCTTTGATCTCGAAAACCCATCACCGCGCCGGCGGCTGCTCACCCAGCGGCACCACCGCCATGGTCAGCCGCGACACACAACTGGCTTTACCCTCATCGCTGGTCAACCGAATATCCCAGACATGCGTGGTGCGCCCGATATGAATAGGTTTGGCCACCGCCGTCACCCGGCCACTGCGCAAGCCGCGCAAATGGTTGGCGTTGATCTCAAGCCCCACGCAATAGAATTTGCTGGCATCGATGCACAGATAGCTGGCCATCGAGCCGACAGTTTCCGCCAGCACCACCGAGGCACCGCCGTGCAGCAAACCGTAAGGCTGATGCGTGCGATGGTCGATGACCATGCTCGCCGTCAGCGACTCTTCGTCGAACGCTTCGAAGCGGATGTCCAGCACTTCGCCGATGGTGTTTTTCTGGATTGCGTTCAACTGCTCGATGTCGGGAGTGGTACGCCACAAGCTCATCGCAGACTTCCTTTGTTGTTTTAGTCGTCGCTCAATCCTGCCACAGCACCGCCTCACTGCGCTCGCTCCATTCTTCGAAGCGGGCACCGTAAGTGGCTTCGATGACATTGCGCTTGAGCTTCAGGGTGGGGGTCAGAAAGCCGTTTTCCACCGCCCAGCTGTCCTTGACCACCACCAGACGCCGCAGTTGCTCATGCTTGTCGAGCACGGCGTTGACCTCTTCCAGCAGTTTCTCCAGGCTCGAATGCAGGCTCGCCCGGGCCTCCTCGTGATTGACCGTCGAGAGCACGCACAAACCCAATGGCGCACTCAGCCCCTCGCCGACGACACACACCTGTTCGATGCGTGAATGCACGGCCAGGCGATTTTCGATCGGCGCTGGCGCGACGTATTTGCCCTTGCTGGTCTTGAAGATTTCCTTGAGTCGCCCGGTCAGGCGCAAACGCCCTTCGCCATCCTGCTCACCCTTGTCGCCAGTGCGCAGAAAGCCATCCTCGGTAATCGTCTCAGCGGTTTTCTGCTGCTCCTTGAAGTAGCCGAGCATGATCGCCTGACTGCGTATCTGCACCTCGCCGGATGCGTCGATTCGCACCTCGACATCCGGGCACGGCCTGCCGATCCAGCCTTGGCGGTATTGCCCCGGCAGGCAAATGTGCGAATAACCGCAACTTTCGGTCAAGCCATAGACCTCCAGCACATCAAGGCCGAGTTTCTGGTACCAGTCGAGCAACGTCTGCGGCACCGCCGCCGCGCCGGACAACGCCACGCGCAAGGCATCGAGCCCCAGCCCCGCAAGCACTTTGTGCCCGACGCGCTGGCCAATGAACGGCAGTCCGAGGAGCCAATCCAGGCGTTTCGCCGGGATCTTGCTGTACACGCCCATCTGGAATTTGGTCCAGATGCGCGGCACGCCAAACAGCGCGGTCGGCCGTGCACGCTGCAGGTCAGTGATAAACGTGTCGAGGCTTTCGGCAAAGAACACGGTCTGCCCGGTGTAGATCGAGGCCAGCTCGACAAACATGCGCTCGGCGACGTGGCACAGCGGCAAATACGAAAGCAGCCGGTCATTTTCATTAAGGCCGAACAATCGCGTGCCACGGCTCGCGGCAAACCCGAAATTGCCGAAACTGTGCATCACGCCCTTGGGCAGGCCGGTGGTGCCAGAGGTGTAGATGATGGTTGCCAATTGCTCGGCGGGTGGACGCGGATCGTCCTGAATCGGCGAACTGCGCTGCAAGTCTGTCCAGTTGAAATCGAACGCGCCGGGCGGGTGCAGCGGCAGGCTGATGGTCGGCAGATCCGCCGGCACGCCTTGCGACATGCTCGGCCAGTCATCCAATTTGCCAATGAACGCAAGAACGCTTTCCGAGTGACTGAGCACTTGCGCGACGGAGTCAGCGGTAAGGTTGGGATACAACGGAACGGAGACGTGCCCGGCCATCCAGATGGCCAGATCGGCGATGATCCAGTGCGCGCAGTTTTTCGAGATCAGGGCGATGTGGCTGCCTTGCGGCAACTCGCGGGCGCGCAGCCAGTGCGCAGCACAGCGGGCCTGGTGACCGACGTCGGCCCAACTCAGTGTTTCGACCTGTCCGCCGCCCGTGGGCTGCACGAGGAAGCGCTGGCGCGGATGCCGGGCTTCACGTTCATAAAACACGTCCAACGGCAAACGGAAGGCGGCAGACATGCGACTCGCTCCTGTTTTTAGGTCTGGAGCAAGCGTAGTCAACCAAGCAAGTGCTTGGTTGGAAAATTCACACAAATAATTTCAGGTGTACGCGGTACCTGTAGGAGTGAGCCTGCTCGCGATTGCGGATTATCAGGCGGTATTTATGTCGACTGACACGGCCTCATCGCGAGCAGGCTCACTCCTACAGGGGGCGGTGTTCACAACTTCAGGGGTGTTTGAGGCTGTTAAGGGTCATCGAGCCAATCAACAGTTCAGGACTTTCCAGCTCGGCCAGCCCCGCGGTGCTGACCTTCTCCGGCGGATACCCGGCGCCATGCTGCAGATAACTGAGCAGATTGCCCACCAACGGGTTATGGCTGACCAGCAGCACATTGCTCACCGAGACCAGTTGATCGGTGACCTTGTCCGGATCGACCTCCGGGGTCAGCCATTCGACCGTGCGAATCTCCGGTTCGAAACCCAGCGCCTCGCGAACAATCTGCGCGGTCTGCTGCGCACGCAGATAAGGGCTGGCGTAAATCGCCGTCAGCGGCTGGCCGATCAAGCGTGCGGCGCTGCTCAAGGCTTCTTTGCGACCGTGCTCGGTCAGCTCCCGTTCGGAGTCGGGGCACGAGCCATAAGGCACGGCTTCACCGTGACGCAATACCCAGAGTTTCATAGCTTGGGTTCCTCATCTCGGACCGGATGCGGTGCAGGGGCGACGGCGTGCGGCGCTTCACCTTCCGGGGTACGCGGCGTTGGCCAGTCGGCGAACGGCCACGGTTTCTGGTCGCTGTGGAAACTGCCGAAACGGCCGATCTGCGCCAGGAACTGGCTCAGGCTGTCGCCGAAATTCATCAGGCTGGCGCTCGGCGCGCCATAGATCAAACGATAGATCAGTTGCACCAGCACCACCGCGCCGAGGATGAACTGCGCCACTTGCCAGACCAGCACGTAGACGATCATCCACAGCACCCGCAGGAGGATGGATTCGTACTTGGCTTCGGTTTTCGGATCGTTCATGGCTTGCTCCGTGCTGGGGTCTCAGTTGAAACCACTGGTGGAAATAAAGTCGACGTCGGTTTTCGGCTCGGCTCGCATCAGTAGACCGATCACCTGCTCCAGCGTGCGTCCCTCAAAGAGGATCGCGTGCAGCCCGGCGACCAGCGGCATGTACACACCGACTTCCTGCGATTTGGCCTTGAGCACCTTCAAGGTGTTGACCCCTTCGGCGACTTCACCGAGGCGCGACACCGCTTCGTCCAGACTCAAGCCCTGACCGAGGGCGAAACCGACCTGATAGTTGCGACTCTTCGGCGACGAGCAGGTGACGATCAAATCGCCGACGCCGGCCAGACCGAGGAAGGTCATTGGGTTGGCGCCCTGATTCACCGCAAACCGGGTCATCTCGGCCAGGGCGCGAGTGATCAGCATGCTTTTGGTGTTCTCGCCCATCTCCAGCGCCACCGCCATGCCGGCGATGATTGCGTAGACGTTCTTCAACGCCCCGCCCAACTCGACGCCGAAGCGGTCGGCGCTCGCATAAACGCGGAAGGTGCGGCCGTGTAGCGCGGCTTGCACTGCTTTGCACAGATCTTCGTCTTCACTGGCGACCACGGTGGCGGTCAGCGCGTGTTCGGCGATCTCGCGCGCCAGGTTTGGCCCAGAGAGCACGCCGATGCGTGCCTGCGGGGCAATTTCTTCGAGAATCTGGCTCATCAGTTTGAAAGTCTGGGCTTCGATGCCTTTGGTCAGGCTGACCAGCATTTTGCCGCTCAGACGCTCGGCGTGGGCAGCCAGCACCGTGCGCAGCGCGCTGGACGGCAGCGCGACAAAGCACAGATCGCAGGCGTCGAGCGTGGTTTGCAGGTCGGTGACTGCGGTCACACCTGGGAGAATCTTGATGCCTTTAAGGTAACGCGGGTTTTCGCGATTGACCCGGATGGCCTCGGCCTGCTCGGGGTCACGCATCCACTGCAGGACTTGATGGCCGTTCTCGGCCAGTAAATTGGCCACGGCGGTACCAAAACTTCCGCCTCCCAGGACCGCAATCGGGCGCTGTTCAGTCATATGCAATCCGTTAATCCATACCAGTGGCGATGCCGGCATTATACGGGGCGACCCGATGGCGGCCAGCCCCTGCGTCAATTACCGGCACTTGTAGGAAGAAGACCAATAAAACCTAGGAAAATGCCTGCAACGTGACTGGAAAAGTCGCTGCCCTCGGTTAACATGCGCGCCAATTCTTTGCTTTCAAGGCTGTGTCGTGTCTGTCGGTTCCCCTCCCCCGCGTTCATCACTGTTACTGGCGCTGCTGTTCAGCCCGGTCTTGCAGGCGGACGATCTGTTCATGGACGGCGAAGCGCTGCCGCAGGTACTGACGGCCACCCGGCTGAAACAAACGCCGGCGGAAGTGCCGGGGAGCATGACCGTGCTCGACAGTGAGTTGATCCACGCCAGCGGCGCGCGCGACATCAGCGAACTGCTGCGCCTGGTGCCAGGCATGATGGTCGGCAACATCAGCGGCAATCAGGCGGCGGTCAATTACCACGGCACCAATGCCACCGAAGCGCGGCGCATGCAGGTACTGATCGATGGCCGCTCGGTGTACCGCGCCGGGTTGGCCACGGTGGACTGGAGCGATATTCCGGTGGCCATGGAAGACATCGAGCGCATCGAAGTTTTTCGCGGCCCCAACACCGTCAGCTACGGTGCCAACGCGCTGATGGCGGTGGTCAACATCATCACCCGCCACCCGGCGGACAGCCACGGCACGCGATTGAAGATCACCCGGGGCCAGCGCGGCATCAATGACTTCTATGCCAGCCAAGGCACCGGCTGGAATGGCGGTGATTTGCGCCTGTCGCTGTCCGGCCAGGAAGACGACGGTTTCGACAGCGACCGTACCGGCGCCGATTACCGTGACAGCCGTCGCTTGAACCGTTTCAGTCTCGCCGTCAGCCAGACCCTCAGCGATAACCAGAGCCTCGACTGGCAGGTCAACGCCAAAGACGGCAGCAATCAACGGCCTTACACCTACCATCCGGTGTTTTCAGGGATTACTGCTGCCGGGAATAATTCCGACGTGGTGGCCAAGGATTACGCAGGTTCTGTGCGTTGGAACCTCGACATCAACCCCGAGCACAGCCTTTATGTGCAAGCGTCGGCGCAACACTGGGACCGCCAGCAAACCTGGCGCGCCTGCGATGCCGAGGTGTCGTTCAGCCCCGAGCTGACGCAACTGTGGCAACTCAACCCGAACTACACCGAACGCCTGGCGCGCAACATCACGCAGTACACCGGCCCCGGCGCCGCACCCGGTACCCCACAGGAAATGGCCCTGGCCAATCGGGCACTCGATCAATGGCGCAACGGCGCCAGCCAGACCCTGTGCGGCGACATTGACCAGAGCGCCCGCGAATCGCGCTACGACCTCGAGCTGCAGGACACCCTCAGCCTGTCCGACAGCCTGCGCCTGGTCAGCGGCATGAACTATCGTTACGACCGCGCCGATTCCGAAACCTATTTCAACGGCACGCTCGACGACACCACCTGGCGCGCGTTCGGCCAACTGGAGTGGCGCGCCACTGAACATTGGCTGTTGCAAGGCGGGGCGATGTTTGAAGACACGCAACTGATCGGCAGTTCGCTGACGCCGCGATTTGCCGTCAACTACCTGATCAATCCACGCCATGGTCTGCGCGCGGTGTACTCGGAAGCCATTCGCTCGCCGGACATGTTCGAGAACAATGTGAACTGGAGCTATCAGGTCAGCAACCTGCGGCCCTCGGCTTACGGTCAGTCGTCGGCGCGCTACTTCGTCAAGACCCGTGGCCCGGGCGATCTCGATCAGGAACACATGCGCTCACGGGAGTTGGGCTACAACGGCTATTTCGCCGAACTTGGCCTCGCGCTTGATGTGAAGCTGTTCTACGACGAAATCACCGGGATGATCAGCGAGCCACTGCGCAACAACCAGTACATCGCCAGTAACGCCAACAGCTCACGTTTTCGCGGCACCGAAACCCAGCTCGACTGGCGCGTAAGCCTGGCCGACCGCTTGCGCTTCACCTATGCCTTCGTTGATGCCGAGGCAAGCAACCCGCTGGATCAACAGTTCACTTCGCGCAACAGCGGTTCCGCCGGTTGGCTGCGCGATTGGGGCCATGGCTGGAACAGCGCCCTCTTCTATTACGGCGACAACGCGCTCAACGGCTACCGCTTCGAGCGGGTCGACACACGCATCGCCAAACGCATTCCGCTGGGCAAAGCCCAGTTGCAATTGGCCGGCGTGCTGCAACAGCGCCTTGATCATGAGCCGACCACGTTCGTCGACAACAATTACGACGAACGCCGGGTCATGTATTTCAGCGCCGAGCTGGAGTTCTAGGATGCGATTTGGCTCGTCACGGAAGACGCCAACCCTTGGCCACTGGCTGGCCGGACTCTGTCTGTTTGTGACCGCGTGGCTGCACGGCGTCGCGGTGCAGGCTGCCGACATCCTCTTGACCGGCGCTGAGGAAAGCCCCGGTGTGCAGGCGTTCGTCCAGGCCCTCAGTGAACTGCGCCCCACTGACAATGTGCGTTTCCAGCCGCTGGCCAGCTTGCCGGCACCGGGCAAATTACCGGCCAGTCTGCGCCTGATTTTGCTCGACCTGCCCAGCCTCGACTGGCGCCTGCAAGATGCTCAAGGCCCGGTGACACTGGTATTGCGCATCACTCGTTTGCAGGCACGAGAACGCCTGGGCACGACTCATCCGCCACACTTGAGCCTGTTGTGGAGCGATCCACCGTTAAGCCGCCAACTGCAATTGATCCGGCGGATTCTGCCGCAGACGCGCCGCGTCGGTGTGCTGTTCGATCAGCACAGCGAGTTCCTGCTCAAGGAGCTGACTATGGCGGCCAAGCCATTGAATCTGCAGATCGTCAGCGAGCGCTGGGACAACACCCACGACAGCCGTCCCTTGCAAGCGGTGCTGAAGAATAGCGACGTGTTGCTGGGCCTCGACGATCCCGATTTGTACAACCCGAAAACCGCGAAAAACCTGCTGCTCAGCAGTTACTCGCGGCAGGTGGCATTGGTCGGCCCCAACGTTGCTTTTGTCCGTGCCGGCAGTCTGGCCAGTAGCTACAGCGACCAGAACGACTGGCTGACGGTGCTCGATCAATTACTCGACCAGCCACCGGCCTCCTGGCCGCGAACCCTCTACCCGACACATTTCAAGGTCTCAAGTAATGCGCAGGTGGCTCGTTCCTTAGGCATCGAACCGCCCAATGATGCGTCCGTTGCCAAAGCATTGGCTGAAGGAGAACGCCATCCATGATTTTCCGTCGCCGCTGGGACATCAATACCCGCACCCAGCTGATCAGCCTGGGCCCGGCGCTGTTGCTGACCTTGCTGTTGATCAGTTTCTTCACGTTTGTGCGGATTCAGGATTTGCGCCAGGAGCTGACCCACACCGGCCAACTGATCGCCAACCAACTGGCGCCGGCCACCGAATACGGGGTGATTTCCGGCAACAACGAAGTGCTGGAAAGCCTGCTCAAGGCCACGCTGGCCACGCCCAACGTGCGTTTTCTCGAAGTGCAGGACAGCGCCAACCGGATTCTGGTGTACGTCGAACAACCGGCGGCGGCCCACAATCGCCCGCATCAGGTCGAAGTGTTTCAGGCACCGGTGCGGCTGCAACGGATCTCTCTGCACAATGATTTTTTCCAGGACGGCAAGGTCACTAGCGGCGCCGCGAACGAAGATTATCTGGGGCGGGTGATCGTCGGCTTGTCCAACGATGCCTTCAGTCAGCGCCAGCAGGAAATTCTGCTCAAGGCCGGGATTCTCGCGCTGTTCGCCCTGCTCTTCACGTTTGTCCTGGCGCGGCGTCTGGCCGGCAGTCTGTCGCAGCCGATTCGCGACATCGGCCACGCGGTCAAGGCGATTCAGGACGGCGACTATAAAACTCCGCTGCCGATTGTCGATGACACCGAACTCGGCGCATTGTCGCAGCACATCAATAACCTCGCCCAGGCACTGGAACAGGCCAGCCGCGAACAGCATCAGGCGATGGCGCAATTGATCCAGACCCGCGAGGAAGCGGAAAAAGCCAACAACGCCAAATCCGACTTTCTGGCGATGATGAGCCATGAACTGCGCACACCGATGAACGGCGTGCTGGGCATGCTGCAATTGCTCGAAACCACCGAGATGACTGAAGAACAGGTCGAGTACGCAGCCCTGGCGTCCGAATCCACCGAACACCTGCTGAAAGTCATCAACGACATTCTCGACTTCTCGCGGATCGAGCGTTCGGAGCTGGAGCTGGAACACATTCCGTTCAACCTTGCCGAACTGATTGGCGCCTGCGCCCAGTCGTTCCAGCACAGCGCGGCGCAGCGCGGGCTGGCGCTGAACCTGCGGATTCCCGAGGACATGCGCGGCTTGCAGGTGCAGGGCGATCCGACGCGGATCCGGCAGATCCTGGTCAATCTGGTCGGCAACGCACTGAAATTCACCGAACAGGGCCGGGTCAGCATCGAGGCGCAATGGCAGTCGCTCGATCACGAACTGCTGTGGTTCACCTGCTCGGTGCGCGACAGCGGCATCGGTATTTCCGCGGAAAGCCTGGAATTGATGTTCAACGCCTTCCAGCAGGCCGACAGTTCGATTTCCCGCCGTTACGGTGGCACCGGCCTGGGCCTGCCCATTGCCCGGACACTCGCCGAGCGCATGGGCGGTACCTTGCGTGCGCAGAGTGAGGAAGGCCTCGGCTCGGTGTTCACCCTGGAAATCCCCTTGGCGCTGTATAAAGAGGCGCTGCCGCCACTGGCGG